>VFZS01000025.1 GCA_016871095.1 Acidobacteriota bacterium | reverse complement strand
GGAGCGCCACGCCGAGCTGGCCCGCGAGATGGCCGCGCGGGAGGCCGATCCGCGCCGCCGGGCCGAGTTGGAGCGGATAGCCGAGGTGTGCTCGCGCGTTCCGGCGCACGCCCCGCGTGACTTCTGGGAAGCGTTGCAGGCTTACTGGTTCGTCCACCTGGGCGTGGTCACCGAGCTCAACACCTGGGACTCTTTCTGCCCGGGCCGCCTCGACCAGCACCTCTATCCCTTCTACCAGCGCGGCACCGAAGCGGGCACGCTTACCCGCGAAGACGCTCGCGAGCTGCTCCAGTGCTTCTGGGTGAAGTTCAACAACCAGCCCGCCCCGCCCAAGGTCGGCGTCACCGCCGCCGAGAGCGGCACCTACACCGACTTCGCCAACATCAACACCGGCGGCCTCAGACCCGACGGCTCTGATGGCGTCAACGATCTCACCTACCTGCTGCTGGACGTCATCGACGAGATGCGGCTGTTGCAGCCCTCCTCGAACCTGCAACTCAGCAGGAAGAACCCGGAGCGGTTCCTCAGGCGCGGCCTCCAGATCGTCCGGCAGGGCTGGGGGCAACCCTCCATCTTCAACGCCGACATGGTGGTCGAGGAGCTGCTGCGCCAGGGCAAGTCTCTCGAAGATGCCCGGCAGGGCGGCACTTCAGGCTGCGTAGAGACCGGCGCGTTCGGCAAGGAAGCCTACATCCTGACCGGGTACTTCAACCTGCCCAAGGTGCTGGAGATCACCCTGAACAACGGCGTGGATCCGCGCACCGGCAAGCGTATCGGCGTCGAGACCGGCGACCCGCGGGCGTTCAGCGATTACGGGGAGCTGTTCGCGGCCTTCCGCCGGCAGCTTCAACACTTCGTGGACATCAAGGTGCGCGGCAACCAGATCATTGAGCGTCTCTTCGCCCAGTACCTGCCGGCCCCGTTTCTCTCTGTGCTGATCGATGACTGCATCGCCCGGGGCAAGGACTACCACGCCGGCGGCGCGCGCTACAACACCACTTACATCATGTGCGTCGCGCCGGGCACCACCACCGACAGTCTCTCCGCCATCCGCCGCCACGTCTTCGACCAGCGCGCCCTCACTATGGACGAATTGCTCGAAGCGTTGCGCGCCAACTTCGACGGGCACGAACGCACCCGCCTGCTGCTGGTGAACCGCACCCCCAAGTACGGCAACGACGACGACTACGCCGACTCCATCCTGGCCGAGGTCTTCGATGCCTTCTACGACGCGGTGAACGGCCGCATGAACACGCGCGGGGGCTTCTACCGGGTCAACTACCTGTCAACCACCTGTCACGTGTACTTCGGCTCGGTCACCGGCGCCACACCCGACGGGCGTATGGCATGGGAACCCCACTCCGACGGCATCTCCCCGGCGCATGGCGCGGACCGCCGCGGGCCTACGGCGGTCATCCGCTCGGCCGCCCGGATGGACCACGCCCGCACCGGGGGCACGCTGCTGAATCAGAAGTTCCACCCGCAGTTGCTCGAGGGAGAGGAGGCGCTGGACAAGCTGGCGGGCCTGGTGCGCTCCTATTTCCGCCTGGACGGCCACCACATCCAGTTCAACGTGGTCACGGCGGAGACGCTGCGCGCCGCGCAGGCCAACCCCGCGGAGCACCGGGATCTGATCGTCCGCGTCGCCGGCTACAGCGACTACTTCTGCGACCTCACCCCGGCGCTCCAGAACGAGATCATCGCCCGCACCGAGCAGACCGGCTTCTGAGCGGCCGGGCGGCGCACACGCCCGCATCCGTCGCAGCACCCGCCGGACCACTTGCTGACGCGCGTGGCTCGGAATCGGTGTCCGAGCCGCGACCGTCAGGGAGCGGATTGTCGCCGCGACAGCCGCACAGGACGCTAGAACTGTATCCTGCCCTGAATCTGATAGAACCGGTTCAGTGACGACGTCTGGGCGGTGATTCTGCCGAAGTTCGTCGACGTCGGAGAAAGGTCGGGACCCGACATCTGGGAGCGATTCTGGAGATTCATGGCATCGGCGCGAATCTGGAGCCGGAGGCGTTCCACAATTCTGAACTCACGCAGCAGGTTGCCGTTCCACTGCTTCAGCCCGTCGGCGCGGAGACCGTTGAAATACCGTGGGAACACGCGGACGTGGTAGGCGGCGGCGGTCCGGGTGGAGTTGCGCTCGAACTGAAGGCCGGTGTTGAACCACTGTTCGAGCGTCCGGGGTGTGGGAGTCGCGTCCTTTTCAAAGGTGCCGAGGTCCCCGTAGTAGAACAGGTTGCCCCAGGCCAGCAGCGGCCCCGGCTGGAACTCATAGGTCGCGGCGATCTGCCATCCGCCGAGGATATGGTTCAGAATCCCGGATTGCGCATAGGCCCGGCCTTTGCCGAAGGGCAGCTCGAAGATGCCGGTGGCGGTGAAGCGGTGCGGCCGCGCGGTGTCGCTCGGCCACCAGTAGGTGGGCCCGGCATCAAACTCGTTCTCCATGATGTCGAAGCGTTCCTGGCTCATCCGTGAGTAAGAGGCATTCAGGGTGAGTCCCTGTGAGAGCCGCCGCTGAAAGTTCACTTCCAGGGCATGGGTACGCGCCTTGCCGATCGGAGTGGCGGAGTCACTCAGGCCATTCATATGAGGAAACGGCCGCAACAGCCTGTTCTTGGTGATAGTTGTGCTGGTGAACTGCCCCAGCGTGGACATGTGCTGATAGAGGACCGGATCGGAAGTGCGAATCGACTCGAAGTTGCTGATGTGGAATGGGTTCGGCACGTTCCGGTTCATCTCCGTGGCTACCGCGTTGTTGCGCACCGTGCCCGTGGCCCAGTACTGCTGCGCCAGCGGATCGAGCCGGCGGGTGACGCTGACCCGGTCGGCCCACTGGCCCCAATAGGCGGCCTCAACCATCATGTGGCTGGATAGCTCGCGTTGCACTCCGATCCTCCACCGCTGGACTCGCGGGTGGCTCCGATCGAATCGAGTGAAGGTGAAGCCCTGTCCCACGCGGGCCATCGGACCCAGCGCGTCTCGAAGCGGAACATCGAAGCGCGTGCCATCGCGCCGCACGGGAAATGGATCGCTCAGCGGCGAGATGCCGTTCTTGGGATCGCCGACCAGCCAGTTGTATCCGAAATCGGTGGTAAGCAGCGTGCTCGTAGCGCGGGAGAAACCGTACTGGTCCGCCGCCTGATTCATCACGTTCAAGGTGTCGTAGTAGATGCCGTAGCCGCCGCGAAGGATGGTCTTGGGGTTGAGCTGCCAGGCGGCTGAGAGTCTGGGCAGCCACACTAGCTCGCTGCGCCACAGCCGTTCCGGCGCGCCGTTCTTGCCGGCGTACACGGAACCACCCTTGACCACGAACTGGCTGGCCGGCAACTCGGGGACCGGGTTGCGCGCGTAGGCCGCCTGAGCCGCCGCGGAGATCGGCAGGGTCACATCCGGATCGAAATAGGACAGCGCCCGGTTGTAGCGCTCCCTGGCGCCCTGCTCGTACTCCAGGCGCAGGCCCAGGGTGACCGTCAGATTCCTGGTCACCCGCCAGGTGTCCTGACCGTACCACGCATAGTACGGGCTGACGAGCGCGTAGGTGTCGTTGGTGTCAACCGACATGCCGGTGGGCATGCCCAGCAGGAAGGTGGCCCACACCAGCCCGATGCTGCCGGCCGGCGTGAAGCCATCCCCGTCTTTTCGGACGTAGCTGTTGGCAAAGGTGAAATTGCCGGAGGTGAATCCGCCACTGCGGAGCTGGGTTCGATGGTGTTGCCGGAAGTCGATGCCTCCGCGCAGGGAATGGGCATTGCGAATGTGGGTCACATTGTACTTCAAGCTTCTCTGCCAGCCCTTCGCGCCAGGATCGACGGTGGTGCTAAGCACCATGTCCCCGGACCAGGCTGTCATGCCCGGCCAGATGACGCGCGGCAGCACGCAGTTATCGCCGCACTTGGCGTCCATGTACGCGGGCAATCCGACCTGCGAGGGCTTGTACCTGCGAGTGCCCAGGCGCTGGTTCTGAAGGTAGAACTGGTTCCCGTCCACCGTCACGTTCATCACTGTCCGCGGGCTGACGGCAAAGGTCCAGTCGGCCGCGCCGCTCATGGCCGGCCGGCGTTCATTCCACGCCATCAAGCCCGCCTCCGTCTCATAGGTGTAATCCTGGGCGTCTTCGATGAAGTGGGTTTTGAGCCACCGGAAGAAGAAGCGGTGCCTCTGGCTGGCCTGGTAGTCGAAGCGGTTGTTCCAGGAGTGGTAGAACACATTGTTCGGCATGCCGGAAGCCAGATAGTTGTCGACCGGCTCTCTCTTCGGGTCTGTGGGATCGTTATTGGGCTGCGGCAGGCGCTGGGTGTAGAAGTCGTACATCTTCGGGAAACTGATGCGGCTGCGGGAAATCACGTTGCCGGGGAAGGGGTCGCGGACGTAGAATCCCGGGCGGGCGGGATCCGGCCGCGTGCTGAGCGGATCGTGGACCTGGTAGCGAACCGCATCGATGGGCAACAGGCGCGAGAAGTCGCCATTCCGCATGGCCATGGTGGGCACCGTGTAGTAGATCTCGCTGGGGCGGGCGGATTGAAGGTTGGTGAGGTTCGAGTAGCCCAGGAAGAAGAACAGCCGGTTACGGCCGTCGAACAGCTTGGGAATACGAACCGGGCCGCTGATGGTGGTGTGGTAGTTGTTGGTGTGGCCCGCCGGGAGCATGGGACGCTTCGCCAGCTCATCCGCCAGGGCGATGTTGCCGGCGGCATGGGCGGCGGCGATCTGCTGGTAGCGGCCCTTCTTGACGAAGAACGACGCCGCATTCCAGCGCTGATTGATGTACTGGTAGGTGCCCGTGCCGTGGAAGTCATTGACCCCCGACTTGGTGGACACCGATATGTTCAAGCCCGTGGCGTGTCCGAAAGCGGCGTCGAAGTTCGAGGTTTCGATCTTGAACTCGTCGATGATGTCCGGACTGGGCATGATCGAGACGCGCCGGTCGGTTCCATTCGTCGAAGCCCCATCGATCGACCACTCGTTGCCGCCGACGTTTCCCGGCGCGTAATACCCCGACCCGCCGCCGACCTGGCCCTGAATGAGAAACTGCGTGGTGCCAGGCACCTGCACGCCGGGCGCGAACCGGGTCAGCATCATTATGTTGTTGCCCAGCACCGGCAGGTCCATGATCTCCCGGTTGGTAACCGCCCGCCCGGTGCTGACCGTGCTGGTGTCCAGCATGGGGGCCTCCGCCGTAACCGTGATGGACTCGGCGATGGCGCCCACCTCCATTTGGAAGTTGATCTGCAATTGTTCGCGCAGTTCGAGCGTCAGGCCGGAGCGCACTTGCTTCTTGAAGCCGGCCGCCTCGACGGTGATGCCATAGCTGCCCGGCAGCAGCAGCGGCGCTTCGTAGTACCCGGTGGCGTTCGTGGTCAGCCGCGCACTCGTGCCCGTGCCGGTATTGGTGACAACCACGGCAGCCTCCGCGATCGCCGCGTTCTGGGGATCGGTTACGGTGCCGAAAATGCTGCCTCTGGTGTCCTGCGCCGAAAGCAGGCACGGACCAAGCAGACACAGAAAAGCCAGGACTCGCATATACACCCCCTTGGCAAACTTGCGGCTCCACGCCGCTCAATACGCTGATTGAGCCATCAACCGGGAACCCCGTCTCGGCTTCCCGGCTGGCCACATTATATACCCGGTCTCGGATGCGGCTCAAGAGAAATCAACACTCGCGCCGCCGTCACGCCGCGCACGAGCCTCCCCGGCACGGCGGAGCCCCTGGGGGCATCCCTTGCCTCTTGGCTTTTGCCTCTTGGCTAGTGCCTCTTGTCTTTCGCCTCCTCCCCTTCCGCCCTCCCCTGTTGCCCGCCCCGCCCCCGTTGGCCGATACTGCAAGTTCAGCCACAGGAGGTGAACCACTATGTCCACCAGCCGCCGCCAGTTCCTGGCGGGCGCCACCGCCGCCGCCGGCGCGCCCGCCCTGCTGTCCCAGGGCAGCCCCAACCAGCAGGTCAACATCGCCGTGGTAGGTTTCCACGGCCGGGGCCGCTCCCACTACCGCGAATTCGCGCGCATGCCCGGCGTCCGGGTGGCCGCGCTGTGCGACGCGGATGAGCGTCTGTTTCCCGGCGCGGTCGCCGAAATCGAAAAGCTGGCCGGCTACCAGCCCGCCACCGAACCCGACATCCGGCGCCTGCTCGAGCGCAAGGACATCGACGCTATCTCTATTGCCACGCCCGACTACTGGCACGCGCTGATGACCATCTGGGCCTGCCAGGCCGGCAAGGACGTTTACGTCGAGAAGCCCGTCTCCTTCACCGTGCTGGAGGGCCGCCGCATGGTCGAGGCCGCCCGCAAGTACAAGCGCATCGTCCAGGCCGGGCACAACATGCGCAGCGAGCGCAGCGCCCGAGCGGCCATGCGCCTCCTCAACGAGGGCCGGCTGGGCAAGGTCTACCGCGCCCGGGTGGACATTGTCAAGCCCCGCGCCAGCATTGGCCGCATTCAGGAGTCGTCCATCCCTCAAGGCGTGCACTGGGACCTCTTTCTGGGGCCGAGCCCTTACCGTCCCTTCACCGTCAACCGGTTCCACTACGGCTGGCACTTCTTCTGGGACACCTCGACCACCGACATTGGCAACTCCGCCGTCCACAACATCGACGTGGCCCGCTGGGGCCTGAACCAGCGCCAGCACCCCGTCAAGATCCACTCCGCCGGGGGCTACTACCTGTGGGATTCCGAGCAGGAGACACCCAACTTCCAGTGCGGCAGCATCGAATACGCCGACGGCTCGATCATCGACTTCTCCCTGACCAACCTCTACTCGCCTCCCTCGGATGCCTGGAACGTGTTCTACACCTCGGAGGGCTACCTCACCGCCGCAGGCGGCTGGAAGGCCTTCAAAGGGAACTTCGCCTCCCGGCAGCGCGGTGGGGAAGTATCCGAGTCGGGCATCGACGAGCGCCCCACCAACGCCAGCTTCCCCAAGGCCTCCTACGAGCCCGGCCCGGCCACCGAGCCTGACAAGGAGCCGCAGGTCAACCACTTCCAGAACTTCATCGCCTGCGTCCGCTCCCGCAAGGTTGAGGAGCTGCACTGCGACATTGCCGAAGGGCACATGTCGGCCGCCCTCTGCCACCTGGCCAACATCTCCTTCCGCCTGGGCCGCAAGCTGGTCTTCGACCCGCAGAAGGAGCGCATCACAGGCGATCCCGAGGCCGACAAGCTCCTCACCCGCACCTACCGGGCGCCCTACGTGTTGCCCGAGAGAGTCTGAGCGCGCCACCGGATGGACCGCCATTTCTACCTGGACCTCGCCGCCCGAGGTCTACGTATGCCCATCGGCGCGGACCTCGTCTTGCACGAGCTGCCGGATCCCGAGGCCGTCAAGCACGACGGCCTGACCCTGGGCCGTGTCATCGAGGCAACCGCACGCCGCTTCGGCACCCCCCTGGCTATCCCATTGATGGATCTGACCCTGGAAAAGGCCGACTTGCTCCGCCGGCTGGGCATAGCCGCCGGCAGCCTGGAGGAGTTCCGGTTCGCGGCGGCGCCCTCCGAGGACGACCTGGAGCGCCTGGCCGCATCCCAGGATGCCCCCTTCAGCCACCGCCACCAGGCCCATATCGGTTCGGTCGGCTACATCGCCGCGTCCACGGACCTCCTGCCCGTGGGAATGTCCATCGGCCCGTTTTCTCTCATGACCAAGCTGCTGACGGACCCTATCACCCCTATCGCCATGGCCGGGATGGGGCTGACCGCCGGTGAAGACCCTGGAATCCTGCTGGCGGAGCGCTCGCTGGCGCTGGCTGAAGTGGCGGTCCGCCGCTCCGTGGTTGCGCAAGTCCGGGTCGGCGCCCAGGCTGTGCTCGTTTGCGAGCCTGCCGCCAACCGGGTGTATCTGTCTCCCCGCCAGATCGAGGCCGGCTCGGACATTTTCGACCGCTTCGTCATCCAGCCCCACCTGCGCCTCAAGGCCCTGCTGGACTCAAGCGGTGTGGACCTCATCTTCCACGACTGCGGCGAACTCACTGATTTCATGGTGCGGGAGTTCGCCGAGCGGCTGGACCCGGCCATACTCAGTCTGGGCAGCTCGCGCCGGCTCTGGGAGGACGCCGCTCTGGCGCCCAAGACCACTGTCCTGTTCGGCAACCTCCCCACCAGGAGCTTCTATTCCGACGCCGCCATGCCCCTGGAGAAGGTGCGCGCCATGGCCGCCGAACTGGTGGCCAGGATGCGCGCCTGCGGCCACCCCCACGTCCTCGGCTCCGAGTGCGACGTATTATACGTCCCGGAATCCGCCGAGACCATCCGCCGCAAGGTGGCCGCCGCGTTCCTCGATCACTGACATGGCCCAGTGCCTGGGAGCCTTTTCGCTATCCACCCTCCGGGTAGCCAAGCTCCGCCACCGGCCGGCCAGCCGACCCGAGGGTTTCCAGTCCTGAATATCTGTTTGCACTCCGGCACGCGTCTGGCGTAAACTGTAATGGCTCGTTTCGGTTAGGGGACGGACCCAGGCGTTGTGGGTACGCCCCAGACCACGGAAGGCAAATATCATGACAGCACTGGGACCCGCAATCCACGCCATTCGCATGCGCCTGGGCAAGACCATGGTGCAGTTCGCCGAGTTGATCGGCTGTAAGCAGAGCACCATCAGCCGGTACGAATCCGGCAAACTCATCCCGGGACGCTCCGTTCTGATTCTGCTGCTCCAACTGGCCAAGGGCGCTGAGCGCAAGCCCGTACTTGACGCCTTGGGAGTCACCCGCCAGGCCGCCGCCGGCTGGCAGGAGCAGGACCTTGTCAAGTCCCTGCGTGTTTTCGAGGAATACCTCGAGGCCGACCGCGGTTCACGGATAGCCCGCTCCGCCGGCCCCACCCTGGCGGAATTCGCACGTGCGGCCAAGCGCATTGTGCTCCGCGGCCGGCCGGTGGATCCCGCCCTGGTCAGCATTCTACAGCGCTGGATCGACCACCAGGATAGCCCCAAGGCGGTGGCCTACTTCCGGGACGTGGCCAGCTACCTGGAGGTGGAGTTGAAGGTGCTGAGAGGGCGCCGGTCCCGGTCCGCCAGGACCCGCAGTTAGTGCCGGCGGGCCCGCCTTAGTCGTGTCGCAGGGCTGCCGCCGGGTCTACCCGCGCCGCTCGCCGCGCCGGGACGCAGGCCGCCGTCAGCGCCGCCAGTGTCAGTGCCACCACCGCCCCAGCCAACACAACGGGGTCCCGGGCCGTCAGCCCGAAGAGTTGCGCTTCCAGTAGCCGCCCCAGCCACAGCGCCAGCGGAAGACCCGCCACCAGTCCGACCGCCAGGTATAGCAGGGATTCTTTCAGGATCACCCCGAAGATCTGGCCCCCCTGCGCGCCCAGCGCCATGCGCACCCCGATCTCCCTGGTCCGCCGCGCCACCCCATGGGCCATCAGCCCGTACAACCCCACGGCCGCCAGCAGCGTGGCCATGCCGGCGAAGGTGCTCGCCAACTGCGCCACGGTGCGTTCCAGTTGCACCGCCTCCTCGCGTCGCGTGGCCACCGTTTCCATGCGGAACAGGGGCAGATCCGCATCCAGTTCCCGCACCACCCGCCGCACGTCGGGTCCCAGGGCGGCCTCGTCACGCTCACTCAGCAAGTAAAAGGTCAGCGGCAGGAGATCTTCGGATTGCGCCGACGGCGTGTAGGCAAGGAGCTTGGTTTCTTCCCGCAGGCTCGCGGACTTCTGGTTCTTGACTACACCGACAATCTCGATGTCGAATACGTCCTTCGGCCCCCCGAAGCTGATCTTGCGCCCCAAGGGGTTCTGGCCGTGCAGGTAGCGCCGCACGAACGCTTCGTTCACCACCGCTACCCTGGGCGCTCCCTCCCGGTCGCGCTGCTCGAACTCACGCCCCAATACCACAGGTATTCCCACGGTGCGGAAGAAGCCTGGGCCTACCACGTTGCGTGACGTCCCGGTGTCTTCGCCCTCCCGGGCCTGGTACCCCTCGATGCGCACACCCGATCCCATCTCTCCGCCGCCGATCAGCGGCAGCGTGGCGGCGCCCACGTCCTGCACCGCCGGCAACCGCCGCAGCCGCTCGGTCAGTCGCTCGTAGAAAGCCCGTCCGCGTTCCGCGTCGTAGCCGTTGAGCGCCGGATCCACGCCCAAGCTCAGCAGCTTCTCGGTCCGGAAACCCGGATCGCAGGTGCGCAGGTTGTGGAGCGTCCGCGCGAACAGCCCGGCCGCCACCAGCAACAGCAGCGACAACGCCACCTGCACCACCACCGCGGCCTGGCGGAACCGCGCATGCCCTCGCGCCGCTCCCGTCCCCGCCGTCTGGTCTTTCAGCGCGGTGGCCACATCGGCGCGGGTGGCCCGCCATGCCGGCGCCAGGCCGAACAGCACCGCCGTCACCGCCGCCACGCCGAAGTTGAACCCGATCACCCGCGTACTGAGCACCGCCGAGAACCCAGCGCCTTCCACCAGGAGCTCCAGCAGCTTCATGGTCCACACCGCCACCACCAGGCCGGCCACCCCGCCCGCAAGGCCCAGCACCAGGCTCTCGAGCAGCACCTGGCGCACCAGGGCCGCACGCGACGCCCCCAGCGCCACCCGCACCGCGACCTCCCGGCCCCGCGCCACCGCCCGCGCCATCAGCAGCCCCGCCACGTTGACGCAGGCAATCAGCAGCACCAGGCCCACCAGCGCCATCACGCTCAACAGCGGCTTCTCCACCTGCTCGCGCAGCGTGTGTATGCCTTGCAGCGCCGGCGTCAGCGTCATTGTCCGGGCCAGGAACTCCTCCCGGTCCCGCACGCGCGGCCCCAGCTCCTTGAGCTCGTCCTCCTGGATGCTGCGCCACACCGCCTGCATCTCGGAGGCGGCCTGCTGGTGCGGCACCCCAGGGTTGCGCCGCCCCAGCACGGCCAGTACCCGGACCATCCGTTCCGGGATCCGGGTCATGCGCCCCAGCATCGGATGCATCGCCTTGCGCATGGCCAGCGTCATATACACAGCCGGTGACGCGGTGCTGAGCACGCCGCGGAACTCCTTGGGCGCCACTCCGACCACCTCCATGGGCCGGCCATTGACCCGGACACTCTGCCCCAGCACATCCTCTCGCCCGCCGAAGCGCCGCTGCCAGTACTGGTAGCCCAGCACCAACACCGGGTGACCGCCCTCACGCACGTCATCCTCCGGGCCGAGCAACCGTCCGAGATGCGGCCGGAGACCCAGCACCTGGAAGAAGTTCCCCGATATCAGTTCCCCGTAGGCGCGCTCGCCCTCTCCCTGGTGGGCCAGCGTGACCGGCGCCGCCATCCGGGCAATCAGCCCGGCCATCGACTTCGAGCGCTGCCGGAAGTCGAGGTACTGGGGGTAGGAATGCACCGTGTGCCGGTGGTCCGCCATGGCCATCCCGGGCGCCTGTTTCCCGGCCACTTCCAGCAACTCGAGTTCCTCAGGATTGGCCACCGGCAGCAGCCGCAGGATGACCTGCTCGAACACTGAGAACACGGCCGAGTTCGCGCCGATGCCCAGCGCCAGCGTCACCGTCGCCACCACGCTCACCGCCGGGTTCTTCCACAGCGTTCTCAGGGCGTATCGCAGATCCTTCCACACGGCTGTCCGCAGAATGGGGACTGGCTCGGCTGTCCCTCCGTGGACAGCCCAGCCTGTCCCCATTTTCAGGCTTCAGCTTACCATGGGTTCAGCCGAGCGGGCCGCAACGCGGGCGGGCTATCGGTGCTCACGGGCCGGTCTGCCAGCATTAGCGGACCGCTATGCCGAAACGGATGCTACAATCACTGAGATCGGGTTTCGAAATGAGCCGTGTTCGCCGAACGTGCAGGCGAGCAGGTTCACAACGGTAGACCAGCAGCACAGGTATTGGAGGGTCAGGATGGGCGAATACAAAGTTACTCCGGGAGAACTCATCTACGAGTACACGGTGCGGTTCACGCAGGTGGTGGAGTACGGCGCCTCGGCGAATGCGGTGTTGTCAGGCCAGACGCGGCCTCCAGCCGAAGGAGCGCGGTTCGACGTCTACTTCGAGGGGCCGATGACCGGGCCGAAGCTGAAGGGGACGGTCAAGGGCGTGGACTACCTTAACATACGCGCCGACGGCCGCTGCCAGCTAGACATTCACGCGGAGATCACGACCGAAGACGGAAAGAAGATCGCGCTGGCGGCCGACGGCGTGGCGATTCCGGAGGAAGGGGCACCGGTGTTTCAGCTCCGGGAGAACGTGACGCTGACCACCAACCACCCGGAGTACTCGTGGCTCAACCCGATCCAAGTCTGGGCCCCCGGGACAGTTGACCTGTCGAAGGGAGAGGTCAGCATCAAGGGATACGCTCCCTGACAGCGGCCCGGCGCCCGTCGGATGAGGTGATTCCGTACGCGCAGCCGGCCACTCGGACATCGAGACTCCTCGCCCGGGGTGACGCGCGTCAACTTGCGGTGTGGCCGTGATCCAGGCGGGACGCTGCCTTGATCCCGGTCAGCACACCGCAACCTCTCACGTAGCATCCCTGGCGCACTCCGATCCCTCGGTTCCATGGCGGAAAGGAGTGTGCTACTTCGCACTCCGATGGTCACGGGGCGTGAGCAGGTCCCCGGCGTCGACGGCATGCCGTGCGAGATCCTGGTAGGTGTAGCTGGCGCGAATGGTTTCCGCTCGTTTCTCCAGCGACCTCGCCTCGGTTTTTCGTCTGGTCTTCCGCAGCAGCACGGAGTACTCTGCCAGGATCTTGCCCACCAAGGGGTGGCCCGGCCCCAGTGCGTTCTCAGCAACGGCCAGCGCCCGCTTGAAGAGAGGTTCGGCCTCCGCCTGCCGGCCTTTGAAGGAGTACAGCCCCGCCAGGTTAGTCAGCGCTCGGGCCACACTGGGATGGTCGGAGCCCAATGCCTTTTCCCAAATCACCAGGGCCTGCTGGAGGTGGGAGATGGCCTCCGTGTGGCGGCCAGTGTTGGCGTACAGCAGCGCCAGGTTGTTCAGGACCAGCGCCGCTTCCTGGTCCTCCGGGCCCAGTCTCTGTTGGACCTGAGCCAGCGCTTGACGATACAGAGGCTCCGCCTGGGAGTACTCACGTTGGGCATCATAGAGCGCCGCCAGGTTGTGGAGGAGCCGCACCACGCCTGGATCGTTGGATTCCAGCGCTGCCATTCGCACGGCCATGTAGCGGCGATGCAGCCGCTCGGCCTTGGCGTTCAAACCATTCTCAGCATAGAGTGCTACCAGACTGCTCAACGGCTGGGCCAGGCTGGGATGGTTCGCTCCCAGGGCTTTTTCCCAGACCGTTAGAGACCGCTGGTAGGACTTCTCCGCCTCGGTGGGCCTGCCCAGGTCCCGATAAACAGAGCCCAGATTGTAGAGGGTGGTGGCCACGCGAAGATCCCCCGGCGCGAGCCTTTCCGCCACCTTCAAGGCGCTCAGCAGAGCGGCTTCGGCTTCCGCATAGTTGCCTTGCTGCTGAAGCTGGCCGAAGCGGGCCATCAACTGCTCCCAGGACTGTTCCTGGGCGCCGGCGATTCCTTCGCCGAAAAGCAGCCAAAACCCGCACGCCGTGATCCAGATTCGGTGAAGGTTCCTCATTGTGGCCTCCGCGCTTCCCCCCGGCCCTGGCTTCCGATACAATGGCTGGCATCGGGGCTTCAGAACCGGAGATCAGCCTCGGTGTTGAGACTAGTCGCGAGGCGGTTCAAAAGTCCTTAGAAACGGCCTGAAATCTTCTCAAGAGTCCTCAACCGGGCTATTCGCATGGCGGGCAGGCAGTTTTACGAATTCGGCCCCTTCCGCTTGGACCCCGCCAGACGACTGTTGTCCCGGCAGGGCGAGGTCATCCCCCTGACATCGAAGGTACTGGACACGCTGCTGGTGCTGGTCGAGAACCGGGGCCGGGTGGTGGACAAAGAGGAACTGATGAAGGCGGTCTGGCCGGACACCTTCGTCGAGGAAGGGAACCTCACCCAGAACATCTCGATGCTGCGGAAGGTGCTGGGGGAAAGCCCCACCCAGCACGCCTATATCGAGACGCTTCCCAAGCGCGGCTATCGCTTTGTAGCGAGCGTGACGGAGGCGGCGGCAGGCCCATGGCTGAACCGGCGCAAGGCAGTGCTTGGGGCCGCCGCCTTGTTGGTGGTCCTGGGGATTGCCGGCGGCACCCTCTTGTTCCACACTGGGCGGACCAAGTCCCCAGTATCCTCGCTCACCGCCGTTCCGCTGACCAGCGATCCGGGCTTCGAGTTGCACCCCTCGTTTTCCCCTGACGGGAACCAGGTAGCATTCGCCTGGGATGGAGAAAAGCGGGACAACTTTGACATCTACGTCAAGTTGATTGGCGCCGAACATCCGCTGCGTCTCACCACGAATCCTGCCAGGGACTTCTGTCCCGCCTGGTCGCCGGACGGGCGCTCGATCGCCTTCCTTCGGGATCTGGGCGGGGGAAAGGCTGCCGTCCTTGTCATCCCGGCCATCGGGGGCCCAGAACGCAGACTGGCAGACAACCACCCTTGGGCCCCTGGCTGGGCCCCCGTAATTGAAGGCTCCCTGGAGTGGAGTCCGGACGGCAAGTGGCTCGCCACTACGGACAAGAGTTCTCTGGCGGAGCCCATGGGTGTCTTCTTGATCTCGCTGGAGACCGGCGAGAAGCGCAGACTAACTTCCCCGCCACGATTGTCCCAGGGGTATGGTGATGGGAATGCTGCCTTTTCTCCGGATGGCCGCACTCTAGCGTTCAGTCGGGTGTCCGTCGAAGAGAGGTCCGAGCTGTGCCTGCTGGCCCTTTCGGGTGACCTCACTGCGAAGGGGGGAGGGAGGTGTCGTAGCCTGAGCGGTCAGAATCCGTACGGTCTCGTGTGGACTCCGGATGGGCGCGAGGTCATCTTTTCTTCCGGTGACTGGCTCGGTCGCCCCAGCCTCTGGAGGGTGTCAGCGTTCGAGCCCCAGCTCAGTAGCCTGCAACGACTCCCGTCTCTGGGAGAAGGTGCTCAACATCCGGCGGTTTCTCGCGTAGCAGGCCGCTTGGCCTACGACAGCCTGGTCTACGACCTGGACATCTGGCGCCTCGAACTCCCTGATCCCACCCAGACGGCGCGCAAGGCCGCTCAGCCCGCGGAGCTGATCTCCTCTACCCGGCACGAGTGGAACGCCCAATACTCTCCGGATGGGAAGAGAATCGTGTTTCTTTCAAATCGCTCGGGCCGTCCGGCGGTCTGGGTGTGCGCCAGCGATGGCTCCGATCCGGTACAACTGACTTCCTTTCCAGCGCCCGTGACCGGATGCCCACGCTGGTCCCCCGACGGGCAGCAGATTGTGTTTGACTCCAATCTGGAAGGGCAGTACGAGGTTTATGTGATCAACGCGGACGGGGGCAGGCCACGGCGCTTGACTCATAACCCTGCCGACGATGCCGTGGCGAGCTGGTCCAGAGACGGGCGCTGGATCTACTTCAGCTCGAACCGCACCGGAGAGTGGCAGGTGTGGAAGATGCCGCCCGACGAGGGAGGGGCCATCCAGGTGACCCGGCACGGTGGGTTCGGACCTTTCGAATCCTTCGACGGCAAGAGTGTCTGTTATTGCAGAGCCCGAGGCCTGACCAGCCTGTGGGGAATGCCAGTTGGTGGTGGTGAGGAAACCAAGATCGTGGACTCCGCAACGGAAACGTTCACGGTGGTCGATCAGGGAATCTATTTCGTGCCACCCCGGAATCCCCAGGGGAGTTCCTCCATTCAATTCCTCTCCTTCGCCACGGGCAGGATCACGCCGATTGCCGCGGTCCACGGCCCCACGCGGTCCGGACTATCCGTGTCCCCGGACGGCCGGTTTCTCTTGTACGTTTCCGGCGAAGTCCAAGGCAGCGACCTGATGCTGGCGGAGAACTTCCGGTAGCCCGGATCGCTGGACACAACGCCCGCAGTCTCCGCCGATCCGACCATCCGCCTGCTTTTGTCGAACGCATTGCGCACGCGCAGTCGGCCACTCGGACATCGAGACTCCTCGCCCGGGCGGACGCGCGTCAACTTCCGATTTGCCCCTGACGCCTCTCGGAGAGAACCACGGCGGCCCCTGGCGCAACATCCGGCAGAGCGACAACGGCAGTGGTGCGCGGCCGGCGGAACGCTATTGCCGCCGCCCCACGGCCAGCAAATGCGGGCTGACGCCCGTCAGCGCAGGTTCCCTTTCCACTCGCCGCGCGATATCCAGCAGCCGCTTCTTCTGGGTCTCATCCGCCCACGCCTGCTCGAAATTCTTGGCCAGCCATCCAGGGCCTTCCACCGGCAGCAGGTCCTCGATCATGAATCCCGCCTCTTCCGTCTCGTCGCGCAGCTCCTGGGGCAGGTGCATATAAGCAGTGGTGAAGTACAGCGGGTCGGATCCCGGATTGCGGTGTTGACCCTCATCCAGATTCCGCCGCAGAATAGGCTCGAAACTGGAATCGTCCAGGAGCCCCAGCGCCAGGGCAGCCATGAGTGAAGCATACCGGCAGATGCACGCCGCGAACACCACGCCACCCGGGCGAAGGACGCGCCGCGCCTCTGCCAGCGCCCTGACTCGGCAGCTCCGTTCAGTCAGATGATAGAGCGGGCCCATCAGCAGCACGGCGTCGGAGCAGGCGTCCGAATATGGCAGTGCCCGCGCGTCGCCCTGCACTACCGAGGTCACGCCCGCAGCGCGCGCCAGCGCGGTGTGCTTGTACACCAGGTCCAGCAGTGACGCGCGGTAGCCCAGGGACGCAAGCCACGTGCTGTATATGCCGGCCGCGCCGCCGATATCGAGAACCACCGCGGGCGCGGGCGGGAGGTACCGGAGCAGGATCTCCTGGGAGCGCGCGAATTCCAGCACGCCGAAGCCGGTCCGCAGCCGCGCCTCCTCGGACACGCTCTCGTAATGGGCTGTCACCTGACCCATCTGAAAACCCGGGGTACAGGATAGCAGAACTACGTCTTCCTACCGCTCCTCGCCCAGCGTCCGCGCCACCGCGCGCACGAACGCAGGGCTGGTGCCGCAGCAGCCGCCGATGAACGCCGCCCCGGCTTCCACCAGCGCCGGAACCTGGCCGGCGAACTCCTCCGGCGTCATCCGCCATACCGTGCGGCCCTCAATCAGCTCAGGCATGCCCGCATTGGGCTTGATCCACAGCGGCAGGTGCGTGGCCGAGCGCAGCCGCCGGCAGACCGGCACGTAGGCCTCGATACCGCTCCCGCAGTTGGCCCCCACCGCATCGGCCCCGGCTTCGGTCAGCTCTCGCGCCACCTGCTCGGGAGTGGCCCCCATCATGGTGCGGTCCCGGTTCTTTCCCGAGTCAAAGACCATGCACGCCACCACGGGAAGGCCGGTCTCCTTGGCCGCCGCCAACGCCACCCTGGCCTCTGCCAGGTCCGACATAGTCTCGATCACGATGGCTTCGGCGCCCCCTTCAGCCAGCGCCCGGGCCTGCTCGGAGAACACCGCCCGCAGCTCCTCTTCGGTGGTCTCACCTGTAAGCAGCAGCTTGCCCGTCGGGCCCATCGAGGCGAACACCCGTGCGCGCCCCGCCGCCGCCCGCCGCGAGATCTCCACGCCCGCCTGGTTTATCCGCGCCACCTGGTCGCCCAGCCCGTAGCCGGCCAGCGCCAGCCGGCTCGCCCGGAAGGTGTTCGTCAAGATGACCCGGCTGCCCGCCTCAACGTAGGCCCGCGCCACCTCCTCCACACGCTCCGGAGCCGTGAGGTTCCAGCCGTCGGGACACTCCCCCGGCGGCAGGCCCCGCGCCTGTAGCTCGGTGCCCCAGGCCCCGTCCGTGACCACCGGCCCGGAGGCGGTCAGCTCTTCCAGAAGCGTCATTTCCCCAGGACCTTGCGCGCCAGCGGCACCGCCGTGGCCGCGTTCGCGCCGTAGCCGTCGGCGCCGATCTGCGCCGCGTACTCCTCGGTCACCGGAGCGCCGCCGATCAGCACCTTCACGCGATCCCGCAGGCCCGCCGACCGCAGCGCCTCGATGGTGGTCTTCATGGACGGCATGGTGACGGTCAACAGCGCCGACAGCGCCACGATGTCCGCCTTCTTGTCCTGCGCCGTGCTCACGAACCTCTCCGGCGACACGTCCGCTCCCAGGTCGATCACCTCGAAACCGCCGCCCTCCAGCATCGAGGCCACCAGGTTCTTGCCGATGTCGTGCAGGTCGCCCTTCACCGTCCCGATCACCACCCGGCCCACCGGCTGCGCCCCGCGCTCGGCCAGCAGCGGGCGAATCAGCTCCAGGGATCCTCTCATGGCCCGGGCCGCCAGCAGCAACTCCGGCACGAAGTACTCCTCGCACTCGAAGCGCCGGCCCACCTCCGCCATGGCCGGGATCATCTGCTGGTTGACCAGCTCCAGCGGGTCGGCGTTCGCCTCCAGCGCCGCCCTGGTGATGGCCGCCGCGGCCTTGTTGTCGCCGTTAACCACGGCCTCGTATAAGTTGCTATAGTCCGCCATGAGCTCCTATCTCCCGTTGAACTCTCGCACCCCATCCAGCATCGCGACGATGTTGGCCACCGGCGTTCCCGCCTGAATGTTGTGCACCGCGTTGAACACAAACCCGCCGCCGGGCGCGAACACCTCGCAGCGCCGCAGCACCTGCTCGCGCACCTTCTCCGGCGTCTCGAACGGAAGAGTCTTCTGCGTGTCCACTCCTCCGCCCCAGAACACCAGCTTATCACCGAAGGCCCTCTTCAGCCGCTCCGGTTCCATCCCGGCCGCCGAGCACTGCACCGGATTCAGCACGTCGAAACCCGCGTCCACGAAAGCGCTCAGAAACCGCACCACCGACCCGCAGGAGTGCTTCAGCGTCTTCCACCGCGTGTTGCGGTGAATCCAGCCGTTCACCTGCTGGTAGTACGGGACGTATAACTCCCGGAACGTAGCCTCGGAGCAGAACGACGAAGCCTGCGT
>VFZS01000024.1 GCA_016871095.1 Acidobacteriota bacterium | reverse complement strand
CGTGTGCCTGCTCACCGCCGTGGGCATTCCCATGATCCTGGCGGGCGAGGAGTTCGCCGACGAGCACGACCTGTTCGACCGCGGCGGCCACGTCACCCAGGGAGGCGGCAAGCAGGTGGATCCGATCAACTACAGGCGGCTCGCCGACCCCATGCGCCAGCGCGTCTTCCAGTACGTGGCTCGGCTGGTGAAGCTGCGCACCACGCATCCCGCGCTGGCCGCCGACGAGACGGACTTCATCCACGTGGACTTCAACGACGGCAACCGCGTACTGGTGTGGCGGCGAGGCCCCACCCACGACCCGGTGGTGGTGGTGGCCAACTTCTCCGATTTCATGACGCCGAACCCGGCCAGCCCCGCGGCGGAGTACGTGGCGCCCAACTGGCCGCCCGCGCCGCGGGGGAAGAGCTGGCGCGAGTTCACGCAGGACCGCGCCGTGCCGCCCGAGTGGGTCGCTCGCGAAACGATCTATCCCTGGGAGGCGAAGGTTTACGTGCTGGCGTGACAGCCCGTGGAAGAAGTGAGCTGGCAAGCTAAAGCATGCCCCACGTGGGACGAGCTTCAGCTTGTCGCTACTTGGCGTCGCGCCAGTTGTCGCCCACGCCGACGCCGGCCACCAGGGGCACCTCCAGCCGGTGGACGTTCTCCATGGCCGACTTGACGAGCGCCGACACCGGCGCCACCTCCTCCGGCGGCGCCTCGAAGACCAGCTCGTCGTGCACTTGAAGCAGCATGGCCGCGGCCAGGCCCCGCGCGCGCAACTCCGCATCGATGGCCACCATGGCCAGCTTGACCAGGTCGGCGGCGGCGCCCTGAAGCGGCGTGTTCACCGCGGTGCGCTCGGCGAAGGCGCGGGCATTCGGATTACGGTTGTTGATATCCGGGATGGGCCGCTCGCGGCCGAACAGCGTCCTGGTAAAGCCGGCACTCCGCACTTCCTCGATGGTCGCGTCGATGAACCGCTTCACGCCGGCGTAGCGCGTGAAGTAGCTGTCGATGTAGCGTTGCGCGTCGCCGCGCGGGATGCCAAGCTGAGCCGCCAGCCCGAAGGCGCTCTGCCCGTACACGATGCCGAAGTTGACCGCCTTGGCCGCGCGCCGCAGCTCTGGCGTGACACTCTCCGGAGACACCCCGAAAACCTCCGCCGCGGTGCGCGTGTGAATGTCCTCGCCGCGGCGGAAGGCCTCGAGCAGCACCGGGTCTCCCGACATGTGCGCCAGCAGCCGCAGCTCGATCTGCGAGTAATCCGCCACCAGCAGCTTCCACCCGGCGCGCGGAATGAACGCCGCACGGATCTCGCGCCCCAATTCGGTCCGGATGGGGATGTTCTGCAAGTTGGGATTGGACGACGACAGCCTTCCGGTGGCCGCGCCGGCCTGGTTGAAACTGGTGTGCAGCCGCCCGGTGCGCGGGTCGATCAGCTCCGGTAAAGCGTCCACATAGGTGCCCTTCAGCTTGGCGAGCTGGCGGTAGTCGAGCACCTTGCGCGCGATCTCATGCTCGGCGGCCAGCTCCTCGAGCACATCCGCCGCCGT
Organism: Acidobacteriota bacterium; assembly: GCA_016871095.1. GTDB lineage: Bacteria > Acidobacteriota > Terriglobia > Bryobacterales > Bryobacteraceae > VFZS01. The sequence continues at coordinate 17,308 of VFZS01000024.1, read as the reverse complement.
CGATACGCCTTTGCTCTTGCCGTGTCGCAGCGGAGCGGGCAGCCGCATCTCCTCGAAAAGCACCTTGGCCAACTGCCGCGGCGAGTTGAGGTTGAAGCCGTGCCCGGCCAGGGCGTGTATGTCGGCGGACAGCCGGGCGATCTCGCCGTCCATAATTTGGGAGAGCCGGCGCAGCGCGGCCCGATCCACCCGGATGCCGGTCTGCTCCATGCGCGCCAGCACTGGCGCCAGGGGCAATTCCATTTGGGTATAGAGATCGCGCAGACCCCGCGTGTCCAGCTCTGCGCCCAGCCGCGCGGCCAGCTCGAAGACGCAGTCCGCCTGTGCCTCCAGGCCGGCTTCGAGCTTGCGGTCCAGGAAGCGCTGTGAGAGTGCCTCGAGCGCGCAGCCCGCCGGGTCGGCGTAGAGCAGGAAGGCGTACAGCATCACGTCGTCGCGGAACCCCTGGGGCTGGATTCCCCAGCGCGCCAGCGCCAGGTGGACTGACTTGATGTCATACGCGGCCTTGGGGCGCTCGGCATCCTCCAGCCAGGGCCGCAGGCGCTCGATCAAGCCCAGCGGCGCCGAGCGCGCCTCGCCGGGGCGCCAGCACAGCCCCACCCCGCCGCCCTGCTCCGCTCCGAACAGATTCGGCGTCCCTTCCGCCACTGCCACGGCCACCCGCGCGCCCGCGGGAATCGAGCGCAGATGCGCGTCGAGCTCGCCGGCTGTTTCCACTGCCCGGTAGTCGCGGGCGCGCGCATCGGTCTCCGGAGCGGCCTCTTTCAGCAGGCTGAAGAATTCCAGTTCCCGGTAGAGCTGCCGCAGCGCGACCGGGTCGGGCGGCTGGGCGCGGAAAGCCTCCGCGGAGAACTCCACCGGAGCCGCAGTGTCGATGGTGGCCAGCCGCTTGCTCATCCGGATCTGCTCGGCGTGGTTCTGAAGGCTCTCGCGGTAGGTGCGCCGCTCCACCTCCTCGGCCCGCGCCAGCGCTTCCTCGACCGACCCGAAGCGCGCGATCAGCTCGCGCGCGCCCTTGTCGCCGATGCCCGGCGCGCCGGGGATGTTGTCGCTGGAATCGCCCTTGAGCGCCAGCAGGTCCGGCACCCGGGCGGGCGGCACGCCCATCTTCTCCTCGACCCTGGCGGGATCGTACCAGAGATCCTCCTGCATGGGGTTCAGCATCGAGACGTGCTCGCCGACCAGTTGCAGCATGTCCTTGTCGCTGGAGACGATGGCCACGTCCACGCCCTCGGCGGGCGCACGCACCGCCAGGGCGCCGATCAGGTCGTCGGCCTCGTAGCCGGGGCTCTGGAGCACCGGAATGCGCATCGCTTCCAGCAGCTTCTCGACGTAGGGGATCTGCTGAGCCAGCTCCGGGGGCATTTCCGGGCGGTTGGCTTTGTAGTCGGCGAACTCCTGCTCGCGGAAGGTGGGCCCGGGGCTCTCGAAGACCGCCGCGATCATCTCGGGCTGGTAGGTGGCGGCCAGCTTGCGCAGCATGTTGGCGAAGATGTAGACGGCTTCCGTGGGCAGGCCGCCGCTGGTATGCATGGGCGGCGCGGCGGCACGGGCGCGCGCGTGAAAGGCACGGAAGATGAAGCCGAAGGCGTCAATCAGGAACAGTCGCGGCCGGTCCATGCTACCCCATGATACCCCCGGCGGGATCAACCGGGGCATCGGCGCCACAGGAAGGCGCCCCCGAGTGTGGCTTTTCTGCCACACCACGGGGGCAGACCATACGATCTATCAACGGCATAGGTGTAGGTCACAGGATTGCATGGGCTAAGGCTCACACCGGAGTTCTTGTTTGCATTTCGAGACGACCCTCTCACAGCCCGTGGAAGCCGACGGCGCCGGCCTCCACAGCGGCGTTCCCGTATCGCTTCGCATCCTGCCCGCCCCAGCCGGCACGGGGGTGGTGTTTCTGCGCACCGACCTGGAGCGTTTCGCGATAGCGGCAAGCTGGGAGCACGTGGCCCGCGTCAGCTACGCCACCAGCCTGATGCGGCAAGGCGTGCTGGTGTCCACGACCGAACACCTGCTGAGCGTCTTCTACAGCATGGGCGTGGACAACGCCTACGTGGAGATCGACAACCTGGAAGTGCCCATCCTGGACGGCAGCGGGCTGCCCTTCGTCGAGCTGATCCGCCGCGCCGGGCTGAAATCGTTGCGGCGGCCCCGGCGCTATTTGCGTATCCGGCAGGAGGTGAGCGTGCAAGACGGAGGCAAGCGGATCAGCATCCTGCCGGCGGACAGTTTCCGGCTGACCTGCGACGTGTTCTTTGACCATCCGCTGGTGGGCCGGCAGCAGGTTGACCTGGAGGTGACGCCGGATAGCTACGCGGCCGAGATCGCGCCGGCGCGCACCTTCGGCTTTGCTCACGAACTGGACCGCATGCGGGACATGGGTCTAATCCGCGGCGCCTCGCTGGCCAACGCGGTGTGCTTCAACCACACCACGGTTCTCAACCCGGAGGGGCTGCGCCTGCCCGAGGAGTGCTGTCGCCACAAGGCGCTGGACCTGATCGGCGACCTGGCGCTGCTGGGCAAGCCGCTGCTGGGCCACGTGGTGGCCGAGCGCGCCGGACACGCCATGCACTTCGCCCTGGTGCAGCGGTTGATGTCTGATCCGTCGTTGTATGAGATCCTGAGTCTTGACCAGCTTCCGGCACGCGCCGCCCACGCCGTCGCCTCTTAAGCGATCGCTCCCCAACCTGCTCTCGATCAGCCGGCTGGCGCTGGCGGGGCCGGCCATCCACGCCATCCTGAGCGGCCGCTGGCGCTGGGCGACGGTGCTGCTGGTGGCGGCCGCGATCACGGATGGATTGGATGGTCTTCTGGCGCGCCGCTGGAACGCCGCAACGCGGCTGGGCGCGTACCTGGATCCAATCGCGGACAAGGCGCTGCTGAGCGGTGCGTTTCTGGCCTTGGGCATTGCGGGGGCGCTGCCGTGGTGGCTGGTGGGTCTGGTGTTGGGGCGGGATGTGCTGATCCTGGCCGGGGCGCTCGTGGCGATGCGCCTGAAGCGGCGGCGCGACTTCCCGCCCTCGGTGTGGGGCAAGCTGAGCACCCTGATTCAAGTGCTCACGGGCGGCGTGGCGGGGCTGTCGCGGGCCTGGCCGGAGTGGGGTCTGACGCCCGCGCTCGCCGTGCTGGTGTGGCTGGCCGCGGCGGCAACGCTTTGGAGCGGCCTCGCCTACGCCCGGCGGGCGGTCAGACCCTCCATTGACGCCACACCGGGAAGGTCGTAGGCTATAAGGTGAGGGACCGATGACCCGCTACGTGGCATCCAGGAAATTCACCCAAGCGGGTCTGCTGGCATCCGGCGGGGCCATCCTCTCAGGCTGGTGCGGGCTGACCTGGGGGTGGGCCTGGATTCCGGCGGGGTTGTTGTTCCTGGTCACGGCCGGTGCGCTGGTCTGGCTATCGCGGCGCCCCCCCATAGAGGTCCACGAAACGCATCTGGCGGTGGGCAGGTTACTGATCCCCTGGCCGGACATACGGCGACTGGACAGCACGGGCTGGCTCTCGCCCCTGGTGCTCCACCTGACGCTGTTCGATGACCGCAGGCTGATGGTAGTGTATCCGGGAGATCCGGCGGCCGCCGGCCGGCTGCTGCGGCAATTGCGCCGCCTGGCCAGCTCCGCTCTTATCGACGGCCTGCCGCACCGCCGTTTCTGGAGCCAGCCATCGCCCGCCGGGGAGGAACGCCAGCCGCGGTCCTCGCCGCGACAGCGCCTGTTGCGCCCCGAAGACGAGGCCGAGGTCGAGCGGCTCTATCAGAAGCTGAAGGCCGTGGGCCACCTGGATCAGAAGAGTTCCCCGGACGACGAATAGCCTGTGGTCATCTGGAAATCCCGACTCCTTCGCCGCCTCGCGCCGGCCGTGTTCGTGGGGCTCGCGCTGCTGCTGCATCCCCTATGGCTGGCCGCGCTGGGCCGATTCCTCGTTCGCGCCGAGGAGCCGTTACGGTCCGAGATGGTAGTGTTGTTGGCGGGCGATGGATGGGGCCATCGCCTGCGCCGGGCGGCGGAACTGGTGAGGGAGGGTTACGCCCCGAAGGTCCTGGTTAGCGGGCCCGCGGGGATATACGGCCGGCACGAGTCCGACCTGGCCATCGCTTACGCGATCAAGCTGGGCTACCCGGCGGAGTGGTTCATCCCGCTGCCCCACCCGGCCGGTTCCACCCGCGACGAGGCCCGGGTGGTTCTGGCTGAGCTGGCCCGCCGGAAGGTGCGCCGGTTCATGGTGGTGACCAGTAATTATCACACCCGCCGGGCCGGCGGCTTGTTCCGCAGCCAGGCTCCCCAGGCGGACCTGCGGGTGGTGGCCGCCGCCGATCCGCAGTTCTTCCCCGACAACTGGTGGCGCAGCCGCACCGGACGGAAGATCTTCCTGCTGGAGTGGCAGAAGACCCTGGCCACCTGGCTGGGGATGTGATCCCATGCCGGAAGCCATGGCCACCCTCCGCCCTCACCTGCGTCGCTACCGGGGAGCCCTGGCCGGAGGCGCGGCCATCCTGGTGGCGAAGGTGGCGCTAGCGGTGGCCATCCCCCTGGTGGTCCGCTGCGGCGTGGACGTGATCGCCCAGGGTTTCAACCTGCGGGCGCTGCTGCTGTTCTGCGGGGTGCTGCTGGGCATGTCCGCGCTGAAGAGCCTGGCGCAGTACTGGATGCGGGTCATCCTGATCGGGGTTTCACGCCACATCGAGTATGACCTGCGCAACGATCTCTATGACCACCTGATCACGCTCTCGGGCGACTTCTTCGGGCGGACGCGCACCGGCGACATCATGGCCCGCGCCACCAGCGACCTGAATGCCGTCCGCATGATGCTGGGCCCCGGCATCATGTACTGCCTGGAAACCGCGGCCACCTTCGTTCTGGCTATCGCCGTCATGGCGTCGGTGGACTGGATGCTGACGCTGGCGGCGCTGGCCCCGCTGCCGCTGGCCAGCGTGGCGGTGCGCTCCTTCGGGCGCTCCATCCACGCGCGCTTCGAGCGCATACAGGGGCTGTACTCGGATCTGAGCAGTCGGGTGCAGGAGAACCTGGCCGCCTTGCGCGTGGTGCGCGCTTATGTCCAGGAGGAGTCCGAGCTGCGGCGCTTCGAGGAACTCAACCTCCGGCACGCGGCCAGCAGTCTGCGCCTGGCGCGGCTGACCAGCCTGCTGATGCCGCTGTTGCAGGCGCTGATCGGGTTCACCTTCCTGGCGGTGCTGTGGATGGGCGGCTACCGGCTGCTGTCGCGCGAAATCAGCTTCGGCAGTTTCGTGATGTTCAATTTCTACATGGGCATGCTGGTATGGCCCACTATCGCCGTGGGGTGGGTGGTCAACCTGATGGAGCGGGGCGCCGCCTCGCTGGCCCGTATCCAGCAGCTCTTCGCCGAGCGCGCCAGCGTGGCCTCGCCGCCGGATCCGGCGCCTCTGCCCCGCCCGCCGCGGGGCCGGATCGAGTTTCGCGGGGTCAATCTGGCCTACCCCGCCGGCCGTGCCTTGGACGGCATCGACCTCCTCATCCGCCCCGGCGAGACCGTGGCCCTGGTGGGTCGCACCGGCAGTGGCAAGACCTCGCTGGTCCGCCTGATCCCCCGGCTGGCCGATCCTACCGGAGGGGTCGTGCTGGTGGATGGCGTCGATGTCCGCACTCTCTCCCCGGCTGAGTTGCGCGGACAGATCGGCTACGTTCCGCAAGAGACCTTCCTGTTCAGCGCCACCCTGGCCGAGAACATCGCCTTGGGTGTCGAGGGCGCCACGCCCGAGCAGATCCGCGAGGCCGCCGAGGCGGCCGGCCTGGGCCCCGATGCGGCGGGCTTCCCGGCGGGTTACGAGACCGTGGTGGGCGAGCGCGGCATCACGCTGTCGGGCGGACAGAAACAGCGCACCGCCATCGCCCGTGCTTTGTTGCGCGACCCGCGCATCCTGATCCTGGACGACGCCCTCTCCAACGTGGACACCCTAACCGAGGAGCGCGTGCTCGAAGCGCTGCGCGGGCTTTTGCGGGACCGCACCTCGATTTTGATCTCGCATCGCGTCTCGACCGTGCGTCATGCCGACCGCATCGTGGTCCTGGAGCAGGGCCGGCTGGTCGAACAGGGCACGCACGAGGAGCTGCTGACCCAGGATGGCTACTACGCGGATCTGTACCGCAAGCAGTTGCTGGAGGAAGAGCTGTCATCGGTGCGGGACTGATCCGCTGGGGCAGCGCGGAGCGCGCCCCCGCCTTCGCCGGAGCGAGCCAGATCCTCACGTCAACCTGGGGCGTTTTCCGCAGTGGAATTCAGGTGTCCGCTAGATTCGGATTCGCCTCCACACGACGATCTCCCCTCCAAGCGAGCAACGCTTCGTAAATCAACTGTCGTACAAGGCAGACGCGAACAGCGCGCGGTCGGAAGGCGGCGCTGGCAAGGGTGAGTCCGCCACCGGGAACCGCGTGATGGGACTCAGGAAGCGTGAGCTGCGCCGTTTCGCTGGTTGAAATTGCTCTTCTCACATGTCCTCCCCCGCTCCCTGGCACGCATTGGTGGTCAGACCCCAGCATGAGAAGGCGGCCGCGCGCCTGTTGGCGGCGTCGGGCCTGGAGGAATTCCTCCCTCTGTACCGGTCTCGCCGGCGGTGGTCAGACCGCGTCAAGGAAATTGACCTGCCCCTGTTTGCGGGGTACCTCTTCTGCCGCTTCCGCCCGGAAGAGCGGCTGCGCGTGCTGCTGATTCCAGGGGTGAGCGGGATCGTGGGCTTTGGCGGTCGCCCCGCGCCGGTGGAGGAGGGGGAGATTGCGGCCATACGGCGCATGACCGCCTGCGGGTCTCGGCTGGAGCCCTGGCCGTACCTGAAGGCGGGACAGCGGGTGCGCATCGAGCGCGGCCCGCTGAGAGGCCTGGAGGGCGTGCTGGAGCGCGGCAAGGACTACTGGCGGGTGGTGGTGAGCGTGGAGCTGCTCCAGCGGTCGGTGGCCGTCGAAATCGACCGGGAGGCGGTCGCGCTAATTGCGGAGCGCCTGCCGGTTGGCCGCGCCCGTCCGCCGCTGCGTTGGGCCCGCGCGGTCTGACCCATGGGATCGTTGAAGCCCCGGAAGCGCCTGATCAACTTCCGCCTCACGCAGGAGGAATACGAGCGTCTGGCGGCGGTCTGCGCGCAACGGGGCGCCCACAGCCTTTCGGATTTTGCGCGCTCCGCGGTCCTGCGCGCGGTGGAACTGGAATGCCGCCCCGAGGAGGCGGTCAACCACCGCATCGCCTATCTGCTGGAGCGGGTGGCGCGGCTGGAGGCCGGGCTGCGGCGGCTGACGCGCCCGGCGGAAGCGGACGCCGGCGGCGGGCCGCGGCGCAAGTGCGTGGAAGACGTTGGCGTGACGCTGGCCTAGCCGGTGACTGGGCCGGAAGGGAGGTTTGCATGATCGTCGTGGCAGTGCTGCTGTGGTGGTGCGGCGTGGCGGCCGCCCAGGTGAGAGTGAACCCGCCGGTGGAGATGGGGGTGGCCAATCTGCCGGCCCAGCGGATCGGGGCGCACGATCTGATCGCGGTCAGCGTATACGCCAGCCCGGAGTTCACCCGCACGGTCCGAGTGGGCGCCGACGGGCTCATCCGGCTGCCCATGCTGCGCCGCCGGCTCCAGGCGCAGGGACTGTTGCCGGCGGACCTGGAGGCGGCCATCGCCGAAGCCCTTCAGGCCGAGCAGTTGATGGTGGATCCGGTGGTCACCGTCACGGTGGTCGAGTATCACAGCCGGCCCATCAGCGTGGCCGGCGCGGTCCGCAACCCGATCACGTTCCAGGCAGTAGGAGTGGTTACCTTGCTGGATGCCCTGACCCGCGCCGGAGGGCTGGGCGAGGATGCCGGACCGGAGATCCTGGTGAGTCGGGCGCAACCGAACCAGGACGGATCCCCCACGGTGCTGATCCAGCGCATCCCGGTGAAGGGACTCATCGACCAGGCCACCCCGGAACTGAACCTGCGCCTAAGCGGCGGCGAGGAGATCCGAATCCCTGAGGCCAGCAAAGTCTTCGTGGTCGGCAACGTGAAGAAGCCGGGCGCCTATTCCATCCGCGACGGGTCCGAGACCTCGGTGCTGAGGGTGCTGGCGCTGGCCGAGGGCCTGGCGCCCCACTCCAACAAGCAGGCCTTCATCTACCGGCTCCAGCAGGGCGGCTCGGTGCGAAAGGAAATCCCCATCGAGATCAAGCAGATCCTCCAGCGCAAGGCGCCGGATGTGGCTTTGCAGGCCAACGATATCTTCTACATCCCCGACAACTCGGGCCGCCGGGCGGCCCTGACCGCCCTGGAGCGCATCGCCAGCTTCGGGGCCAGCACCACCTCGGGAATCCTGATCTTCCGGCGCTAGCGTCCTGCTTCGCCAGCTTCTGGGCCATGGGAACGGTCACCGGCGACAGGCTGAAGGCCTATCCCACGAGGCCGGCTGCTCCCCAGGCTGGCCCAGCAGGACCCTGGCCGGACGAAAGCGACCATGCCTGAAGAGAAAACCGAACTCATCTTGTCGGCGGCCAACTTGCCGGCGGCGCCGGAGGCCTATCGCCTCCCGCTGCCGCCGGTGGAGGCGGAGGCGCGCGACGCTCCCGCGCCGCTGTCGCAGTACCTGTGGATCATCAAGCGGCACCGCTGGAAGATCCTGGCCTTCGTGCTGACGGCGATAGTCGCCACCCTGGTGGTCTCCTCGCGCATCACTTCGGTTTACGAGTCCACCGCCACGGTAGACATCGACCGGCGCATGCCCACCGGCATCATCGGGCAGGAGTCCATGCAATCCAGTCCCGTGGACGCCGACCAGTTTCTGGCCACCCAGGTGCGCCTGATCCAGTCCGACTCAGTGCTGCGCCCGGTGGTGCAGCGGCACCGGTTGCAGGAGCTGGAGGGGAGCGCCGCGGCCGGGAGCGTCAAGCCGGCCGATGCGGAGGACGCCCCGGTGAAACTGAAGAAGCTGCGCGTGGCGCGCCCGCCCAACACCTACCTGCTGCTGATCAGCTACCGCTCCACCGATCCGCGGCTGGCCGCCGAGGTGGCCAACGGCATCGCCCAGTCATACCTGGAGCATACCTATAACATCCGTTACCGCTCCTCGGCCAGCCTGTCGGCCTTCATGGAGAAGCAGCTCGAGGAGTTGAAGGCCAAGATGGAGCGCTCCTCGGCCGCCCTGGCGCAGTTCGAGCGGGAGCTGAACGTGATCAACCCGGAGGAGAAGACCAGCATCCTGTCGGCGCGCCTGCTGCAACTGAACACCGAGTTCACGCACGCGCAGGCCGAGCGGGTGCGCAAGGAGGCGGCCTTCCAGTCGGTGAGGGGCGGAACCCTGGAGGCGGCCCAGGTCTCCACGCAGGGTGAGGGTTTGCGCAAGATCGGAGAACGCGTGGACGAGGCGCACGCGCGCCTGGCCGACGTGAAGGTCCACTACGGGGCCAACCATCCGGAGTATCGCAAGGCGGAGGCGCAGTTGGCGGAGGCCCAGGCGCAGCTCCAAAAGACCCGGCAGAACATCGCCCAGCGGGTGGAAACCGAGTACCGCGAAGCGATCAACCGCGAGGCCATGCTGAAGCAGGCCGTGGACGAGACCAAGGCGGAGTTCGACCGGCTCAACGCCCGTTCCTTCGAGTACCAGGCCCTCAAGCGCGAGGCCGAGGCCGACAAGAGGCTGTACGAGGAGCTGGTGCGCAAGATCCGCGAGGCCACCATCAACGCGGGGTTTCAGAACAGCTCGATTCGCATCGCCGACCCGGCCCGGCCGCCGCTCAAGCCGGTCTTCCCCAACCTCAAGCTGAACCTGCTGCTGGCGCTGCTGCTGTCCAGCGTGGTGGCGGTAGGCGCGGCCGTGCTGAGCGACGTGCTGGACAACACCGTGCGGGACCCCGAGCAGGTGGCGCGTACGCTGGGCGCCGAGGTGGTGGGGAATCTCCCCTTGGTGCGCTCCTGGCGCGGCAAGCTGCCCCTGGTGGCGGCCACCGGCAATGGCCATGGAGAACTGGCGCCGCTGACCTCCGTCGATCACACCGCGTCCAGCTACGACGAGGCCATCCGCACCTTGCGCAACTCCATCCTGCTGGCGGATTTCAACCAGCGCTTGCGCTCCGTGCTGGTCACCAGCGCCTCTCCCGGCGAGGGCAAGTCCACCGTGGCCGCGCACCTGGCCGTCTCGCACGCCCACCAGCGCAAGCGCACCCTGTTGATCGACGCCGACCTGCGGCGTCCCAGCGTGCACAAGCGGTTCCAAATCCCCAACACCGTGGGGCTGTCCAGCGTGCTGGTTGCCGACAGCCCCTGGCAGGAGGTCCGGGTCAGTGTCCCCGGCCTGCCCGATCTGGACATCCTGCCGGCCGGACCGCCCTCCCGCCGGGCCGCCGACCTGGTCGGGCCGGGCCTGGGCCGCCTGGTGGAAGAAGTCGCCGCCCAGTACGATCTGGTGGTGCTGGATGCGCCGCCGCTGCTGGGCTTCGCCGAACCGCTGCAAATGGCTGCGGCGGTGGACGGCGTCATCATCGTGGCGCGGGCCGGGCAGACCAACCGCAAGGCGGTGGCCTCGGTGCTGACCACTTTGCAGCGCCTGCGCTCCAACGTGGTGGGTCTGGTGCTCAACGAGGTGCACCGCTCGGTGAGCGACAGCTACTACTACTACGGCTACTACGGCAAGTATTACAAGTACTACCGGGCACGCGAGGAGTAGCAGTACGCGCGCCGGCCCGGCCGACCGCAGTTGATCCACTCGAGCAGGAGGAAGCCATTGCCGACACGAAAGACCAGGGTCTTGGTCACGGGGGCCGGAGGGTTCATCGGCCACCATCTCGTCAACTATCTGAAGCATCAAGGGTACTGGGTGCGCGGTGCGGACCTGAAGCGCCCCGAGTTCGCCGCCAGCGCGGCGGATGAATTCCGGCTGCTGGACTTGCGGCTCCGGGAGGACTGCCTGGGCGCCACGCAGGGCATCGAGGAGGTCTATGCCCTGGCCGCCGACATGGGGGGCATGGGTTTCATCTCCGCGCATCACGCCCAGATCCTGCACAACAACGCGCTCATCAACATCCACACCCTGGAGGCGGCGCGGGCCAGCGGCGCGCGGCGCTACCTGTTCACTTCCTCGGCCTGCGTGTACCCGGAGTTCCTCCAGACCACCGCGGAAGTCCGTCCGCTGCGCGAGGAGGACGCCTACCCGGCCGATCCGCAGGACGCCTACGGCTGGGAGAAGCTGATCACCGAGCGGCTCTGCGCGCACTACCGGATGGACTACGGCCTGGAGACGCGCATGGTGCGCTTCCACAACATATTCGGGCCGCTGGGGACTTACCAGGGCGGCCGGGAGAAGGCGCCCGCGGCGCTGTGCCGCAAAGTGGCCGAGGCCAAGCTCACCGGCAAGGCGGTGATCGAGATCTGGGGAGACGGTGAACAGACCCGCTCCTTCTGCTACATCGACGATTGCGTGGAAGGGCTCTGCCGCCTGATGCGCTCCGAATACCGGGAACCGCTCAACCTGGGCCAGGACCGCATGGTGACGATCAACCAACTGGCGGACCTGATAGCGGAAATCGCCGGTGTGCGCCTGGAGAAGCGCCACGTGCCAGGCCCGCAGGGCGTGCGCGGGCGCAACTCCGACAACACCCGGTTGCGCCAGGTGCTGGGCTGGGAGCCGCGCGTCTCCCTGGAGGAGGGGCTGGCCCGGACCTACGCCTGGATCGAAGGCGAACTCGCCAGGCAGTTGGGGGGGGGCGAGAGCCAGGAGGAGCTATGCCTTACCGCTACTCGATAGTGGGCCTGGGGAAGCTGGGGGCCTCCATGGCCGCCGCCATCGCCAGCCGCGGCTTCTTCGTGGTGGGCGTGGACGTGAGCCGGGGCGCGGTCGAGCGGCTGGCCTCGGGGCACGCTCCGGTCGAGGAGACCGCCCTGGAAGAGACCATCGCCCGGAACCGGGCGCGGCTGCGCGCCACGCTGAGCCATCGCGAAGCGGTTTTGGATTCCGACGTCACCTTCGTGGTGGTGCCCACGCCGAGCGACGCCCGCGGCGCGTTCTCGCTGGAGTGCGCCGTGGGAGCGTTCCGCGAGATCGGGAGTGCGCTGCGCGACAAGACGGCCTACCACCTGGTGGTGATGACCTCGACGGTGCTGCCCGGCGCGACGCGCTATGGGCTGCTGCCGGTGCTGGAAGCGGCGTCCGGCAAGACCCGCGGACGGGACTTCGGATTGTGCTATAGCCCGGAGTTCATCGCCCTGGGCAGCGTGATCCACGATTTCCTCAACCCCGACTTCACCCTGGTGGGCGAGCACGATGCGCAGGCCGGCGCGCACCTGGAAGCCTGCTACAGCGAGATTCTGAACAACGGGGCGCCCTGCCCCCGCATGAGCCTGGAGAACGCCGAGCTGGCCAAGATCGCGCTCAATACCTTCGTCACCACCAAGATAACTTACGCCAACATGCTGGCGGAGTTGTGCGAGCGCCTGCCCGGAGGCGACGTGGACGCGGTCACGGGCGCTCTCGGCCTGGACCGCCGCATCGGGGCGAAGTACCTGACCGGGGCGTTGGGCTACGGGGGACCGTGTTTTCCCCGCGACAACCTGGCGCTGGGCTTCCTGGCGCGGGCGCTGGGCGCGCGCGCGGAGCTGGCCGAGACCACCGACCGGATGAACCGGTCGCTGGTGGATCGTCTGGTGGAGCGTTTCCAGCCGCTGGCGCGGCAGGGAGCCACCGTGGCGGTGCTGGGGCTGGCCTACAAGCCACACTCCCACGTCGTCGAGGAGTCGCAGGGCCTGCGGCTGGCCGTGAGGCTGGCCCAGGCGGGAGCGCGGGTGGTGGCCTGGGATCCGCTGGCCAATGCGTCGGCCCGCGCCCAGGTCGGCGGTCAGGTGATCGTCCTGGACGAGCTGGCGGACTGCCTGCGCCAGGCTGACCTGGCGCTGTTCACCACGCCCGATCCGGCCTTCCGCACCTTGAAAGCCTCCGACTTTCGCCATGCCAAGGCCGCCATCACGCTGGTGGACTTCTGGCGCATCCTGGGTCCGGCCGTCCGGGGGTTGCCGGGGGTCTGCTACCTCCCCATCGGGCACAGCAGCGCCGATGAAGCCAACGCCGCGCGCCTGGAATCGCTGTGGCAGGACACGGCCTTGCTGGCCAGGGCGGTATGACAGTGCGCATAGCCTTGGCCCAGTCCGGAGGGCCGCGGGGATGAACATACTGGCCTTGCAGCCCTATGGGGACGCCGCGGGACACTACGGCAAGTATACGGTGCGCATACTCAGCCAACTGGCGGCGCAGGGTCACCAGGTGACGCTGGGCATCAACACCGCCGCGGCACTGTCGCATCTGGAGGGTCCGCCGGCGTTCGCCGTCGAGGCGCTGGGACCCGGCTACGCCTTCTTCGATTACGAGAAACTGCGCCCGACCCAGCCGCTGCGCTGGCTGTGGGGCCGCATCCGGAACAATCTGGCCACGCTGAGGCTGGGGGCCCGCCTGGCGGCCCAGCAGCGCTTCGACGTGGCGCAGTTGTTCAGCTACGAGCTGATTTCGACGTGGCTCTTCTTCGCCCTGCGCCCGCGCGCGCGGCTGTTCCCGGCGGCCCTGGAGATCGCCGCTCCCAACTTCGACCCCTCGAAGCACTACGGCAGCCGACTCGAGAGAATGTGGCGGCGCTGGCAGAAGCTGGCCGTCCGGCGTCTGCTGCGGGGACCGGTATGCGGCGTGGGAGTCAACAGCGCCTCGCACGTGGCCGAATTGCGCCGGCAGTTGAGCCTGCCCGAGGACTTCCCCGTCGAGCTGGTAGCCGACACACGGGAAGTGCCCCCGGGGCAACCGGACAAGAGCGCGGCCCGCGGCCGGGTAGGCCTGAACGGATATTCCGGCTGCGTGTTCCTGCTGTTCGGCACCCTGCGGCGCGACAAGGGCGTGGAGACGCTGCTGGAGGCTCTGGAGCGCCTGCCGGGCCGGGAGTTCCGCTTGCTGGTGGCCGGCCTGCCGCTGGACTGGAACGGCCGCGAAGGGTGCCGCGATCCCCGCCTGGTGACCCGCTTCGAGTACATCCCGGAGGAGGAAACCCCAGACTACTTCTTCGCCGCCGACGCTCTGCTGCTGCCCTACGCCTCCTTCTACGCCGGCTCGAGCGGCCCGCTGTATGACGCCTGCGCGCACCGCCTTCCGGTGATCGTCTCGGACGTTTCCGAGATGGGGCCCCTGGCGCGGCGGCACGAGCTGGGGCTGGTGGTGCCGCCCGGCGATCCCGGCGCCCTGGCCCAAGCCATGGAGGAGTTCGTCCGCCTGGAGCCGGCCCAACGGGAGCGGTTGGGCCGCAACGCGCTGGCCCTGGTCGAGGGCCAGACCCGGCGGCACATCGCACACCACTTCACCGCGCTCTACGAGAAGGTAGTGGCGGAAGGGCGCCGGCGGCGGCCGCCGGCGCCCGGAGTGCGCCAGCCCCGTCCCGCACATCATGCGCCTGGCAGTTAAGTTCTCACCACCCCAAGGCCGCGGCGGAGGCAGCCAGCACACTTTCGCGCTCAATCTGGTGGCGGCCCTCCACCGCCGCCACAGCGACCTGGTGTTGTATTCGGACTACCCGGAGCTGGCCGGCGGCAACGGGCTGGTGGTGCGCTCGCACGGCTGCCCCTGGCAGCACACCCGGCCCTGGAAGCTGCTGTTAAGCTGGCTGCGCGAGCAGGCCGGCTTCGAGCGCCGGCTGCTGGCCGACGGCTGCGATGTGCTGTATTGCCCCTTCTCCAGCGAGGCCCTGCTGCGCACGCGGCGCGTTCCCCAGGTGGTGACCGTGCACGACCTGATCCCGCTCATCTTCCCCAAGTACTTCCCCAAGTCCTCGCGGGCCTGGAAGTACGTATACGCACCCGCGGCCCGGCATGCGCGCGCGGTGATCGCGCCTTCCGAGCACACCAAGCAAGACCTCCTGCGGGTGTTGGGTGTGCCCGAGGACAAGGTGTTCGTGGTTCCCGCCGCCTATCACCCGGTGGTAGCGCACCCCGGGACGGACCGGCCCACGGAAACGGGCCGGTACTTGCTGTACGTGAGCAGCAGCCACTACCCGTACAAGAACATCCTCGGCTTGCTGCGCGCCTTTCATCTGATCCGGCGCCGGTTTCCGCACAAGCTGGTGGTGGTGGGACATCCGGCGCCGCGGTTCACGCCAGCTATCACCCAGGCCGCCGGAGAGCTCGAGCTGGGCGACTCGCTGCGGCTGTTGTCAGGTGTCCCGGACGCGGAGCTGGCGGCCCTTTACCTGGGCGCGGATCTGTTCGTGTATCCGTCCTTGTACGAGGGCTTCGGCATGCCGCCGCTGGAGGCCATGTCCTGCGGAGTGCCGGTAGTGGCTTCCGCGAGAACCTCGATACCCGAGGTGTGCGGCGATGCGGCGCACTACGTGGACGCGGCGGACCCGGAGGCGCTGGCGGAGGCTATCGCCGAGGGGCTCGGCAACCAGGCGCTGCGGGACCGGCTACGGCGGGCCGGGCTTGAGCGGGTCAAGCAGTTCACGTGGGCCGAGAGCGCCCGCCGCGTGGTGGAGGTTTGCGCCGCGGCCGCGGCCTCCAGGTGAGGGAATGAGCCGCATACACCGCCTGCACAGCATTGCCGCAGCCCGCTGGAGATGGTTCCGCGAGCTGCGGGAGTCCGCCGACGTGACGTCCGCCTTGGCCGCCAGCGGCGGAGGCCGCTTCATGGGCTTCAATGGCAACGTTGTGCGGGCACGGATCGTCCTGGGCCTGGCTGAGGCCCTGCGGGCAACGCGCTTTGTGGAGACGGGCACCTATCACGGCGCCACGGCGCTGTCGGCCCGCCGTCTGCTGCGGGTGCCGGTGGAGTCCTGCGAGTTGTCTGGCCGGAACTACTTCATTTCCCGAGTGCTGACCCTGGGGGCGCCGGGGATCCGGCTGAGCCGGGAGGGCAGTCCGGAGTTCCTGGCATCGGTCTGCCGGCGCGAAGCGGCCAGAGGGGAGCAGGCCCGCCCCTTCTTCTATCTCGATGCGCACGAAGGCGTGGACCCGGCCTCGCTGCCCCTGCGCGAGGAGCTTGGCGAGATCACGGCCGTGGCTTCGTTTGCGGCCCTGATCGACGATTTCGTGGTTCCCGGGCAGAAGGCTTATCGGAGCGGGACTTACGGCGGCGTACCGGTTGACTTGGCGTTGATCGCACCGATGCTGGGCGCCGCCGGCATAGAGGCGTGTTACTTCCCTGCCCACGCCCCGGAGATGGACACGGGCTATCCTTCCGGCTACGCGGTCATCTGGAGATCCACTGCGCTTGACCAGGCCTGGGCCCGGGGCGAGTTCCCGCTCAACCTGCTGACGCGCCAGCGCGTCCCGGAGGCCGCGCACCGGCCCGACAGGCAGGCCTGTGAAGCCGCGACAGCCGGCTTACCTCTGTAGAACCGTGCTGAAGACATCGCTGGTCTTGTCGGCCTTGTCGGCGCTGGTGGCCCTGGCCGGGGCGGCCAACCAAGTGGTCGCGGCCAGAGCCTTCGGGGCGGGGGCCGCCTACGACGCCTACTTGCTGGCGGTGAGCGTCCCCTTTCTGGGCATGGGCATGGGCGCCGTCATCATCCCGCAGCTTTTCCTGCCGCTACTGGTGGCGCAACGGGTCCATCCGGCGTTCTCGGCGGAATTGAATACAGCTTTCCTGCTGGTCCTGGGGAATGCAGCGGCGCTGGCGGGCGCGCTGGCCTGGTGGAGCGCACCGGCTCTGGTGCACGGGCTGGGGGCGCATCTTCCAGCCAGCCTGAAAGCCCAAGCCATCAGCACTTCGCGCGTGGCCTGGATCACGTTCGCCGGCATGTGGCTCACCACCAGTCTGGCCGCGCTGCACCAGTCGGCCAAGAGCTTTGTGGCGCCGGTGGCGGCCACCCTGTTGCCGCCACTTGGGATGATGGCCGTGGTTCTCACGGGCCCGCGGACCTGGGGGCCGATTCTGCTGGCCTGGGGTATGCTGGCGGGCTGCGCCGGAGGTCTGATCCTGCTGTGGCCGGGCGCCTGGCGGCAACTCGACCGGAGATGGCCGGGGCGGCAGGCCTTCGGCGCCATCGCCGCCACCGGCGCCAGCCTGCCGCTGGTGGCGCTGGCCAGCCTGGCCTACACCTGCTTCGGGACTGTGGATGCCCTGGTGGCCGCGCCCCTCGGTGAGGGCGCTCTGTCCAGCCTGGGCTACAGCCAGCGCATCCTGGTCGCGTTGGGCACGGTGGTAGTGCTGGGGCCTTCCCACCTGCTGATCCCCTGCATCAGTGAGGCGCTGGCGCAGGGCGACCGGCAGCGCGCCGACGAGTATGCGCGCCGCAGCCTGACCATGGTGCTGCTGCTGTCGGCGCCGGTGGCGCTGACGCTGGGTCTGCTGCGCTTTCCCTTT
>VFZS01000023.1 GCA_016871095.1 Acidobacteriota bacterium | reverse complement strand
GGAACGCTCCCCAAAGCGGGGAACGTTCCGTCTGTCCCCGTGGGGCTCACCGTATTTGGATCCGCACTTCGTTGCTGCGCTGGCCGCCGATGCTCAGCCCCAGCGAGGCGGCGCCTGAGGGCACGCCGTCCGGGACGCGCGCATTCACCTGATAGAGTCCCAGCCAGCCTGGCGCCAGGCCGCTGTACTGCACCTCGGCGGGCCTCCCCCCGATGAGCACCTCCGGCGTGAGCACGGTCCGCTGAAGCGCCCCATCGATCCGAACCGGGCCCAACCCGGTGCCGTAGATTTCTACGAAGCCGCCGACGAGTCGAACAGCTCCCAGTCCAGTGGCCGCATCGACGAATATGCCTGGCGAAACACCCGCCACCGCAACACGCACCGTCGAGGAGACGCCCACCGCCGTCGATACCACCAGATCCGCGGTCCCTTCCGCCACCGTCGCGGGCACCAGCAGGTTGATCTGCTGATCACTGACGTATATCAACGGGGCGCGCTTGCCGTTCAGCGTCACATTGACCCCGGCCAGCGATTCCGGCCAGGGGAAGGACGCCGAGGCGGTTCTGCCGGCCGCGAGGTTCACGCCGAACAGCGTGGCCAGCGCGCCCGGCGAGATGCCGGCCCGAAAGGACGCCGCATTGACTATGCTCTCCGCCGTTACGTACGGCCGGCCCAAAGCGAGCACGTTCACCGTCGCCGCCGCGCCTTCCAGCGCCACCGTTAACTGGTGAAGCGGTCCCGGCCCGGGGGTCCACAAGAAACTCACCGTCCCGTTTTCGCCCGTGACCCCGGCGGCCGAGGTGACCGTTCCGCCGCCGATACCCGAGGCGCGCAGTCGCAGCCCCGGGTAGGGCAGCTCGTTCTGGTCCATCACCTTCACGACTACCGGTGCGGGCAGCGGCGTGCCCGGCTGCGCGACCTGCCTGTCGCCCGAGACGACGGCCAGCTTCAGATCCTCCGCCGAACGCGCCACCTGCACGCGCGAAGCGACGGTCTCGTACCGGCTGTCCGCCGGCGTGGCCACCAGTTCATCAACGCCCGTCCGCAGCCCGGCGATGGTGAATCCGGCCCGCGTCGAGCCCGCTGGAATGATCACCCAGGCCGGAACGCTGGTGAACCCGTTGAGCGACCGCAGATCCACGGTCAGGTTGGCCTGGGCGGGCCGCTCCAGCTCGACGGCGGCCGGCATCGAGCCGCCGGCCAGCACTCCCGCCGCGGGAAACGTGGAAAGCCGCAGCGCGCGGCGCAGCGCCGTTTCCGCGAATGCGCGCTCGCCGGTGGCCTTGCGGTAGTAGGTCTGGAACTCACGCCGGAAGGTGTCGATCTTCTGAAGGTCCGCCGTCGGGGGCTCCTCCCCCGCGCGCGTAATGAGGATGAAAGCAAACCGGAAGCGGCGCTGCGCCACGGTGTGATCCGGCGTGCGGCGTCCTTCCGCGCGGACGACCTCCTCCAGCGCCACGTCGCGGCGCTCGCCGTGGAAGCTGACCCCCAGTTGCGGGTGGCGCTCCCGCGATACCGAGGCGCCGGTCACCAGGAAACTCCCGGGCACCTCCTCGGGCGCGCGGAAGCCCATCAGATACTGGTCCAGCGGGGAAAAACCCTCGGTGACGCCGACGGTGGTGAAGCGCGGCGAGGCCGCCGGCTCCGTCTCCCAGCGATCGCGGATGCGGTTGCCCTCCAGCAGCGAGGCCTCCGAGTTGAAGGTGAAGGCCCAGTGGGCCTGCTGGTAGCCCAGCATGGGGCGGGCCTGCTCATCCCACGGGTCCCGTATGCTGGCATACGCCAGGAATAGATGCCCCGCCTCATGGGCCAGGATGGTCAGCGGAGTGTCGCGGCTCGACACGCGCGAGGAGACGATCTGGTTGGGATCATCGGGGAACTGCGAAAGCGGACCCATGTTGAGCACCGCCCGCAACCGCCGCGGCGAGCCGAACTCCCTCCCCACGTCCACCGGCGGATCGCCGAAGCCCCGGTCGCGATTGCGCACCGTGAGCTGGTAGGCGACCGCCCCCTCCATGGCCTCGATGTCCAGCCCGTTGAAGAACACCAGGTAGTCGTAGGCGTCCTCGTGCGCGGCGTAGAATTGCTGCGCCGCCGTCACCACGTCGATCTCGTTGGCCCGCCCGAACCGCTCCGCCACCGTCGCGGAGTACTCCTGGCTGCCGCCTTGGAGAAAACTGACCACCGCGGTGGCGCCCTGCAAGCGCCCCGGCGAAATCCCCACCACGGCGCTCGAGGTATTGATCCCGGCGTAGGCGTACTCAATCCCCCCGCTGGGGAACAAGCGGATCTGGAAGGTCTGCAAGGGGCCGATGCCAAATTCGCGGTACTCCGGCACGGCCACCCAACTGACCACCAGCCGGTCCGCCGCCGACAGCACCACCACGCCCTGCCGCGACATCGACGGGTCCAGGTCCCGGAACAGGGCCGCTATGCGCGGCGGGCCAGCGGCCAAGCGTCCCAGGGAGCGTTCCGTGATGGCTGTGTCCGAGGCGGTGAAGGTCAGGTTGCCGTCCGAGTTGACCCATACTTGCCGGTAGGAAGCCCCGAAGAAGGGGAAAGCGAACTTCAGCTCGACCAGCCGCGCGTCGTCGTCCTCCAGGCCCTGCAAGGGGGACCCGCCGGCCGCGGCCCCGGAATCGTAGGAACGCTCTGACAAGGCGAACCGATAACCGCCGGTGGCAGGGGCAAAGGCCAAGGTCGAGCCGTCCAGGTTGAATTCGTTGAGGCGCGCCACCACCCCATCGCTGTCCGCCATCACGACGATCTCGCCGATGTCCCTGGAGGCGGCGTGCGGCGCCGCGGCCTGGCCGGCCCGCTTCAAGAGAAGCTCGCGGCGGTGCTGCGCGGCCTGCCGGTGCAGGTGAAGCTGCTCGGCCAGCTTCTCGCGCGTGGTCCCGCACACCGTGCGGACCTGCCGCGCCTCGACAAGCCCGGCGGCCAGGACAAGAACTACCAGTAACCCCGTGAAGCGGCGCATGAGTGAATCTACTTCCATTGTAAGATACGGTTCTGGAGACCTTCTGCCCTATGCCCTTCTGCACCAACTGCGGCGGCCAGATCGGCGCCGACACGCGTTTCTGTTCCAACTGCGGCAGCCCCCTGTCGGGCGCCGCCGACCCGCCCGCGCCGGTGGTGGCGGCCCTGCCGCCGCTGCCCCTCGAGTACACCGTCCACGGCGACAACCTGCAAGTAGTACGCATCCGGCTCAAGCCCGGCCAGGAGATCTACGCCGAGGCCGGCAAGATGGTGTACAAGACCGCCAACATCCACTGGGAATCCCGCATGACCGGCGAGTCCCTGGGCGCCAGGATCTGGGGCGCTCTCAAACGTACGATGATGGGGGAATCCCTGTTCTTCACCTACTTCCGCGCCCTCTCCCCCGGCGAGGTGGGTCTGGCCGGGGACTATCCCGGGCGCATACAGGTGTTCGAGCTGGCCTCCGGTCAGAGCGTGCTGGTGCAGCGCGATAGCTTCGTCTGTGCGCAAAGCAGCGTACAGCTCAACGTCGCCTTCGTCAAGCGCCTCGGCGCCGGCTTGCTCGGCGGCGAGGGCTTCATCCTCGAGAAACTCACCGGGCCGAGAAACTCACCGGGCCGGGCACGGTGTTCATCCACGGCGGCGGCGATTTCGTCGAGTTCAACCTCCAGCCCGGCGAAACCCTGCAAGTGGACACTGGTTGCGTGGTGGGTTTCGACGAGTCCGTCAGCTACGACGTCCAGTTGGCCGGGGGCATCAAGACCGCCATCTTCGGCGGCGAAGGCCTCTTTCTGGCCACCCTCACCGGTCCGGGCCGCGCCATCGTCCAGAGCATGACCCCCGAGAAGCTGCGCCGCCAGTTCACTCCCCTGCGCGCCGGCGGCGACGAGCGCGGCCCCCTGGGCGCCCTGGGCGGCATCTTCTCCAGCGAGGACTAGACCCGATTCCTCACGGTGGGGCGGCTCCCCCATGAGCGCTGCCTTAAGGCGGAGACTCCAGTGCCGCACACTCCTGGGTCCAGGCCACTGGCGGGGTACCTTCCGAGTGGCCCGTCAACCGGCCCCGATCAGCGGCCTTGGCGTTAGAAGTCACATCTACGAGTCGGCGACAAACCGTCGACTTGGACGGGATAAATGTGAACACTACGAAGTCTGGGATCTGCCTGGCGCAGGCATACGCTTTCCCATGATCTCTTTTCTGCCAGCTACGGCGGAACGACCCCCATGCGACGGACGAGATCGGTAAAGCGCGGATCCGAGCGAAGCGGATCGAGCCCGGGAGCCCCCGGCAGCCAGAACAGGTAGCCATCCCGGAGCCGGTAAGCGGTTTCGAGCCAATCGAGCGCCGCTTCAACATCGCCGAGTCCAGCGTAAATTACTACGAAGGCGATCGGCGGGGCCTGACCTCGAGTGCGGAGCTGATCGAGTTCCTGGAGAAGGCGCGTGGCTTCGTCTGTCCGGCCGAGCCGGCCATAAACATGTCCCAGGTAGGAGAGTGATAAGGCTTCGCGCGAATGGCTGAGAGCTTTCTCCAAGACGGCAACCGCCTCCTCAGCCCGGCCCTGATACCATTGAGACCACCCGAGTACGAAACAAGGCTGAAGGGAATCCGGGAATAGTTCAATGGTCCGTCTGGCCTGCGCCTCCGCCCGCGCGTGCTGGCCCATATGGGAATACATCCAGGCGGCGTACTGGTTCGGATGGAGCGACGTGGGATTGAGCTTCAGCGCGTACTGAACCTCTGCGATCGCGTCAGAATGCCGGCCAACAAAGCAGAGGAGCGTCGAATAGAGCAAGTGGGCGTCCGTATCGCTTGGGCTCAGTTCAATGGCGCGCCGAACCTCCCGCATGGCGCCGTCCAGGTCCCAATCGAGAAGCAAGTTCATCCAGGCGAGAACCACATGGGCCAGGCTGAGGCTGTCATCGATGGCAACAGCTTCCAATGCCAAATGCTTCGCGCTGGGGTACACCTCGCGGATTGGAGCATGCCCCCACCAACCCAGGCTGAACAGACAGGCGGCGAGCCCGGCGAGCCCAAGGGCGAAATCCGGCGCTTTCGCGGTGATCTCCCGCAAGTACTGGAGCGCTTTCCCGATGCTTTCCGCGCTCAACTTGTCGAGCTCAAAACGGGCTTTCAAATAGGCCTCGACAATTTCCGGCGCGACCGGCCGCGCCGGCGGCGGCGCTGGCCCCGCGGCCGCGTCTGGCCGCAGCGCCGTGGCTACACATGCGGCAATCGCCCGTGCCGCGTCACGCTGCGTCGTTAACACGGCGGACATGTCGCAGTCATAGCTCTGGGCCCAGGCGTGGCGCTCCGGCTCCATCAGGATCAACTGCGCCGTCAGGCGAACGCGATTGCCCTCATGCAGCGCGGCTCCTTCCACAACGCCATCCACCCCAAGGTCGCGGGCGATCTCCTCCAGCTTGCGGCTG
The DNA here is from genome assembly GCA_016871095.1 of Acidobacteriota bacterium. Taxonomy (GTDB): domain Bacteria; phylum Acidobacteriota; class Terriglobia; order Bryobacterales; family Bryobacteraceae; genus VFZS01. The sequence goes on along the minus strand of VFZS01000023.1, from coordinate 13,520 downwards.
CTCCCTTTCAGGTGGAGCACGGATTGCCGCGAAATCACCCGCACCGCCGGAATCCGGGCGAGTTCCGTGATCAGCGCATCGGTCACGCCGTCGGCGAAATAATCCCTGGCGGGGTCGCCATTCAGATTCGCGACGGGCAGCACCGCCAGAGTGGGCTCCGCGAACGCCCTCTCGCGTTTGACCGGCGCGATGAAGCGATAGCCTTGGCGGGGGAGCGTCTCGACATAACGTGGAGCCTGCGCTTTGTCACGCAGAGCCATGCGGATGCGGTTCACGCAAGAATCCACCCCTACGTCATAATCCACGAAGGTGGACTCGCCCCATAGGTGGCGGCGGATCTCCTCGCGGCTGACCGGTCTGCCCGCATGACTGACCAGCAGGCACAGAACGCGCATCGGCTGCGGCCGGAGCTTCAGCGTCCTGCCGGACTTGCGCAGCATGCCGGCCTCCAGGTCAAGCTCGAACTCGCCGAAACTCACCCGCCCGGAAATCCTGGGCATGCCAGCAGAATTATACGCCTTCAACTCCGCAAGATCAATCCTTCCGCGCACTTGCACGCCAAGGAAAAAACAAGCCGGTTCCCAGCCGCCGCCTATGGCTGAAAGGCCCGTTTGAGCTTACTGTTGGTACGTGAAAGGAGATAACCCCATGAAACACTTTCTTACGGTAATCGCCGCCCTGCTCGTGATGGCAGGGCTGGCCGCAGCGCAGGCAACGTTCACCATCGTCACGGGCACCGAAACCCCCATAGGACTGGCCAACCCCGGCGAGGTGAAATGCCACGGGGGCCTTCCCACCGGGAATCCGTTCGCCCCCTGCCCTCCCGGAACGAGCGGCACGGTGAGAGGCCAACAGCGGATACTCCTGGAAGAGAGCTCGGATGCGAGAACGAATGGACTGAGCTACGGCATATTCAATGCCAACATTCACAAGGACGGCACGCTCAACGTCTGGGGAACATTCCGGCTGGAGGTTTCCGAAGGCGGCGTTTGGGAAGGCGTGTGGGAGGGCAGGCAAGCAGCAGACGGGAGTGTTTCCTATAGTGCCACCGGACACGGCAGCGGCGGCAGGGTCGAGCACCTGCAACTGCTGTTGGACGGTGCCTACCCCGCCGGTTCCCTCGTTGGGACCTTAAGAATTCGTATTCTGACCCCGGGCAAGTAGGCAATTGGGCGCCGCTCGCTCGGAAGGCGGCGGCCTACCTCATCACGGAAGCTAGCGGTGGTTCATTTCCGCCCCGTAGTTGAGTCCGCACGCCTCGCACCGGCGGCTAAACAGTCGGCGAAGACTCTTGAGGTATGTGGCCAGTGGGGTTCCGAGCAGATTGTCGCCTAGCCGCAAGAGCGCTCCGTCCGAATTGCTCCTGGATAACGCCAACGGGGAGTTGGGCTGCCGGCGATCAAGTTGACGGGAAACACCCTCCCCGTACAAGTGCGGCGCTCCCCTATTCTGCTCGAATCGTCGGCCACTCCGCAGTTACTCTGCCCGTCGCCCAAACCCAGGAACGATCGGCACCGGGTGTTCCCTTTCAAGCCGGCGCCTATGGACGGCTCCCCGGAGCCGCCGCCGTCCCCCTGGCCGGCGCTCGTCTCTGATGCGCCGGGGAAGGGCGGCGCTCATTCATAACATAGTGCCGCGGTCGGCTGAATGCGGGCCGCGCGAAAGGCAGGCAGCAGGGTGGCGGCCACGACTACGAACAGCAGCAGGATCGGTGCGGCGGCGAACGCAGCGGGGTCCCACGGCGCGACGCCATAGAGCAGCGCGCTGAGCAGTTGCACCGTCGCGGCCGCGCCTGCCGCGCCCGCCAGGAGCCCAATCAGCGCCACGCCCAGGCTTTCCCGCATCACCAGCGCGAGCACATCGCGCCGCCCGGCGCCCAGCGCCATGCGCACTCCGATCTCCTGGGTGCGGCGGGCGACCGAATGCGATATCACGCCGTAGATCCCCACCCAGGCCAGCACCAGCGCGAGCCCGGCAAACGCGGCCAGCAGGATCGTGTTGAATTGCCGTTGCGACAGCGACCAGCTCGCGAGGTAGGACATGCTGCGCGCGTCCCGAATGGGTTGGTCCGGATCGATAGCCCAAACTTCCTTCGCCATGGCGTTGCCGAACTGCTTCGGGTCCGCGGCTGTCCGCACCACCAGCACCATCGAGTCGTAGCTCGTCCTGGGGTGGAAGATCTCGGGTCGGGGAGGCTCTTCCAGGCGCAACTGCCGCGTGTCGGCGACCACGCCGATGACCGGAACTCGCTGCTTGTCCTCGATCAACGCCTTGCCGATCGGATCCTGGCCCGGCCACGCTTTCCGGGCGAAAGTTTCGTTGACGATGATGACCGGGGCGGCCTTGTCTGCCGCGTCCTCCCGGGCAAAGCCGCGGCCCTTGAGCAACGGAATTCCCATCGTCCGGAAGTAGTCGGGGCTGACACGACGGAAATCGGCCATCGGCTCCTTGCCGCGCGCAGGTTCCTGCTGGCCCTCCACGCGAAACGACTGCATGGACAGGCTCTGGAAAGGGACGCCGTGGGCGAGGGCGGCCGATTCGACGCCTGGCAGCGATTTGACTCTTTCGAGTAGCCGTTCGCAGAATGCGGTCTGTTGCGCTTTGGCGGGATACCTGTAGCGTGGCAAGTCGATGTTCGTGGTGAGGACGCGGTCCGTGCGGAAGCCGGGATCGATGGACATGACCGCGCGCAGGCTTCGAACGAGGAGGCCGGCGCCGACCAGCACCATGCAGGCGAGCGCCACCTCGGCGGCGATCAGCACGCGGCGCGCCAGGCGCGATCCCTCCCCCGCGCTGCCGCGCGTGCGAAGGGCATCGCCGGGGTGGCGCCGCGCCGCCACCAGCGATGGCGCGCACGCCGCGACCACCGCGCTCAGGGTGGCCAGCGCGCAGGTGAACGCGAGCACGCCCGCATCCACGCGCCACGTCTCCGGCCGGTTGATGCCGCCAGGGGCAAGCGGGGCGATGGCCGCCAAGCCTTTCAGGATCGCTGGCGCGAGGCCGGCGCCCGCTGCCGCGCCCACTGCCGCCAGCAGCAGAGTCTCGACGAACAGTTGCCGTGCGATGCGGAACCCGCCGGCCCCCAGAGCGAGCCGCACAGCCATTTCACGCTCCCGGGCGACCACCCGCGCCAGCAGCAGGTTCGCGACGTTGGCACACGCGATTAGCAGCAGCAAGCTAACGGCTGCCTGCAAGAGGAATAGGGTGCGCCGCGTCCGCGGGCCGACGTCCTCGACATGCACAGGGTACAGGCTAGCCGTCCACCCGGTGTGGAAGTCCGGGTCCTCTTGCCGGAGCCGCGCCGTCATGGTGCGCAGGTCGGCGCGCGCCTGATCGAGCGAGACTCCCGGCTTTAGGCGGGCAAGAACCGTCCACGCCGAAACGGCGGCGTTCGGGTCGCTGTACAACACCTCCGGGTCCACTGCGATCCACAACTCCGGCCGCTGCTGGTCAAGGCCTTCCATCAAGGCGGGCAGATGAAAACTCGCAGGCAGCACGCCCACTATGCCGTGCTCCGCGCCGTCGATCCGCACGCTGCGCCCCAGAGCCCCCGGCGTTCCTCCAAGGTGGCTCGTCCAGAACCCGTGGCTGACCAGCACGGCGCGCCCGCGCTGATCCTCCCGCGAGAGGTCCCGGCCCACCGCTGCGCGCACTCCGAGCACCTCGAAGAAGTCCGCCGGAATGCGCGCCGCCTCAATCCGCTCGGGTTTACCGGCGCCGGTGAGATTCACGTGAGTGACCTGGGTGGCAGTGAGACCCTCGAAGGTCCTGTTCCGTTGCTTCCAGAGCAGCCAGGTCTTGAGTCGCGCCGGCATGCGCCCGGCAAAGAAGCGGCTGCCCACGGCCTCGTAAGGTTCCCATGCGACCACGACGCGGTCTGGGTCGTGAAACGGGAGAGGACGCAGGAGCACCGCGCTGAGCACGGAGAAGATGGCGGTGTTCGCGCCGATGCCCAGCGCCAGCGTGAGGATGGCGATCGCGCTGGCGCCGGGGCTCCTGGCCAGCATGCGCCATCCGAAGCGGAGGTCATCCACGAGACCAGGCACGGTCCCGCATGCTCGGGACCGTTCGCGCCCTGGCTGGCGCCGTTTCCCCACAACCGTTTTCACTACCAGACACCCAAAGGGGTGAGCCTGATGCGCCCCCTTGTCCGCTGCCCTGCGGCCGCTCCGGGCGCCTCCCACAGGTTAGGATAGGATGTGGGCAGGGGCCCTGTCATGCTCGATTCGATTCTGGCCAGGGTCTTCGGCGCTAAGAACAAGCGCGAGCTCACCCCCACGCGCAGCGGCGGCGACGAGCGCGGCCCCCTGGGCGCCCTGGGCGGCATCTTCTCCAGCGAGGACTGAGGCCCCGCGGGACGGGGCTTCAGCCTGTCCGCCTGGACCGGCCCGCTGCCGCCTCCGGCTAACGTCCGCTCCTTTGCCCGCCGATAGGTGGGGTGACCATGAGCGCACCCGCGGCGGGCACTGAGCGCCTGGCCTTCGAGGAACTCCTGCGAGTTGAGAACGGGCTCCTTATCCATCTCGACCAGGAGATCCTCACCCCGCTGGCCAGCATCATGAATCTGGCGGACCTGATGCTGGAGACGCAGTTGGACCCGGAGCAGCGAGAGCACATCCGGACCACGCGCATCTGCGCGCGGGACTTGCTGGAGACGCTCAGCCAAATCCTCGAGTACGAGGCGCTGGCTTCCGGTGCGCGGGCGCTCGAGGAGACCGAGTTCAACCTGCGCGAGACGCTTGCGGGAGCGGCGGAACAGGAGCGGCCTCGGGCCGGGGCCAAGGGAATCCTATTCAGCCTGCGGCTGGAGGACAGCCTGCCTGCCCTGGCCGTCGGCGACGCCGCGCGAATCGAGGAGGTGGTGCGCCACCTCCTGCGCAACGCCATCGAGTTCACCCGCGAGGGAGAGGTCGCCTTGGCGGCCCGCGCCGAACCCGCCGGCCAGAACCGCTGCTGGCTGCGCATACAGGTGCGGGACACCGGTCCGGGCATGGCCCCCGAGCAGTTGAAGCTGATCTTCCAGCCCTACCGGCAACTTGAGGGCGGCTTGGTGCGCACCCACCGGGGACTGGGCCTGGGTCTGGCCATAGTGGACAAGCTGATTCACCTCATGGGCGGTCAGGTCACCGCCTCCAGCGCTCCCGGGCACGGCGCCTGCCTGGAAGTCCGCGTGCCTGTCGGCGTGCCGGCCTCCCCGAAATAGCCCTGCCCCCGGCCTTCCAAAGGGTAGAATGGGAGTAACGACCCCATGGTGTTTGATCGCGTACTGGCCAAGATCTTCGGCACCAAGAACGAGCGCGAGCTCAAGGCCATCCGCCCCCTGATGGAGGCCATCAGCGCGCTGGAGCCGGCCACGACCCAGCTCTCAGATCAGGAGCTGGCTGGCAAGACCGTCGAGTTCCGCGAGCGGCTCGCCCAAGGCGCCGCTCTCGACGACCTGCTGGTCGAGGCCTTCGCCGTGGTCCGCGAGGCCGGCCGCCGCGTCCTCAACATGCGTCACTTCGACGTCCAGTTGATCGGCGGCATCGTGCTGCACCGGGGCAAAATCGCCGAGATGAAGACCGGTGAGGGCAAAACCCTGGTGGCCACTCTGCCGGTCTACCTGAACGCCCTGGCCGGCCAGGGCGTGCACGTGGTCACGGTCAACGACTACCTGGCCAAGCGCGACGCCGAGTGGATGGGCCGCATCTACACCTTCCTGGGCCTGAGCGTGGGCATCATCGTCCACGAGCTGGACGACTCCGAGCGCCGCCACAACTACCGTTGCGACATCACCTACGGCACCAATAACGAGTTCGGCTTCGACTACCTGCGCGACAACATGAAGTTCCGCCTCGAGGACTGCGTTCAGCGCGGCCACCACTACGCCATCGTGGACGAGGTGGACTCCATCCTCATCGACGAGGCCCGCACCCCGCTGATCATCTCCGGTCCCAGCGAAGAATCCACCGACAAGTACTTCAAGGTCAACCGCATCATCCCCAAGCTGGTCCGCGGCGAAGTCATCGAGGGTAAGGAGCCCGGCGAGAAGTATCTCACCGGAGACTACACCGTCGAGGAGAAACACCGCAGCGTGGCCTTAACCGACGAGGGCTACGACAAGACCGCCCGCCTGCTCGGAGTGCCCAACCTCTACGACATCGCCAACATCGAGTGGAAGCACCACGTCGAGCAGGCCCTCAAGGCCCACGTCCTGTTCCACCGCGACAAGGACTACGTGGTCAAGGACGGCCAGGTCATCATCGTCGATGAGTTCACCGGCCGCCTCATGCCCGGGCGCCGCTGGAGCGACGGCCTGCACCAGGCCGTCGAGGCCAAGGAAGGCGTCAAGATCGAGCGCGAGAACCAGACCCTGGCCACGGTCACCTTCCAGAACTACTTCCGCATGTACAAGAAGCTGGCCGGCATGACCGGCACGGCGGAAACCGAGGCGGCCGAGTTCCAGAAGACCTACAACCTGGATGTGGTGGTCATCCCCACCAACGTTCCCCTGATCCGCATCGAGAATCAGGACATCGTCTACCGCACCGAGGAAGAGAAATTCCGCAACGCCGCCAAGGAGATCAAGGCCGCACAGGAGTGCGGCCGGCCCGTGCTGGTGGGCACCATCTCAGTGGAGAAGTCCGAGAAGCTCTCCGGCATCCTCCGGCGCATGGGCGTCAAGCACGAGGTGTTGAACGCCAAGCACCACGAGCGCGAGGCCAACATCGTGGCCCAGGCCGGCCGCAAGGGCGCGGTCACCGTCTCCACCAACATGGCCGGGCGCGGCACCGACATCCTGCTGGGCGGCAATCCCGAGTTCATGGCCAAGGAGCACTGCCTCAAGGACCGCCTGGCCGAGCCTCTGCCCAAGGAGCAGGAGACCTTCCTCAGCGACCACCAGCACCACCACTTCCACCACCTGGGCCAGTTCTACCGGGTCTCGCGCCCACGCTGGGACGAGCTCTTCACCCGCTACAGAACCCAGACCGACCAGGAACATGACGAAGTGGTGGCCTTGGGCGGCCTGCACATCACCGGCACCGAGCGCCACGAGGCCCGCCGCATCGACAACCAGCTCCGCGGACGCGCCGGACGCCAGGGCGACCCCGGCAGCTCCCGCTTCTTCCTCTCCCTCCAGGACGACCTGCTGCGCATCTTCGGCGGGGAGCGCATCCAGAACCTGATGCTCCGCCTGGGCATGGAAGAGGACGTGCCCATCGAGTCCCGCCTCATCACCAGGCGCATCGCCGCCGCCCAGAAGGCCGTCGAGGCCCAGAACTTCGCCGCCCGCAAGCACCTGCTCGAGTACGACGACGTAATGAACAAGCAGCGCCTGGCCATCTACGGCTGGCGCCGCCAACTGCTCGAGGGCGAGGACCAGAAGGAGCGGGTCTTCAACATGATCCGCGGCATCGTGGCCGAGTACCTGGACCGGCACTGCCACGAGAAAACCCACCCCAGCCAGTGGGATTTCACCGCGCTCCAGACCGACGTGCTCAGCCAGTTCGGAGTCAAGGTCGCTCCCCAGGAACTGGCCGGTATGGACCGCCAGGAGATGGAGGAAACCATCTACCAGCGGCTGAGCGAAGCCTACGACCGCAAGGAAGCCCTCGTCGGGACCGAGGTCATGCGCGCCACCGAGCGCATGCTCATGCTACACGTCATCGACGGCCAGTGGAAGGACCACCTGCTGTCGATGGACCACCTCAAGGAAGGCATCGGGCTGCGCGGCTACGGTCAGAAGGACCCCCTGGTCGAGTACAAGAAGGAGTCCTTCACCCTCTTCGAGGCCATGTGGGACCGCATCGAGGACGAATCCGTCCGCTACCTGTTCTTCCTCCAGGTGGCCGACGACCGCCGTCCGGCCCTCCCCTTGTCCCCCGAAGAGGAGGCGGAAGAGGAGGAAGCGGAGGTCGAAACCGTGCCCGCGGTCTCGGCCGAGCAGCGCCAGGCCGCCCAGACCTCCATGCTGGATTTCACGCGTAACATCCAGCGCAAGAAGGAGCGGGAGATGGCCGAGCTGCAATTCGTGGGCGGAGGCTCCTCCTCCACCACCAGGGCGCCGGTCCGCTCGGCCAAGGTAGGCCGCAACGAGCCCTGCCCCTGCGGCAGCGGAAAGAAATACAAGAAATGCTGCGGAGCATGAGCGATGACCGTGTAGGGTGGGGCGGACTCTTAGTCCGCGCGGGACTCTCAGTCCCGCCCTGGAGCCGGGCTGAAGCCCGGCGCGGTCTGAGAGACCGCCCCACGTCTCCAAGACCGGGCAGCCTGTCCCCGGTTCTGCTCGCAGCCCTGATCGTGGCCGCCCCCGCCCTCGCCGGCATCTGGCCCGACCAGATCGGCGAGTTCAAGCGGGTCTCGGCGGCCCCCGCGGCGGTGTCCGAGCGGGCGGTCTGGGATGAGTACGGCCTGGACGAGACCGAGCGGGCCACCTACGAGGGAGCCTCCCAGAAGTTCGTAGCCACGGCTTGGCGGCTGAGGGACACCACCGGGGCGTTTGCCGCCTTCCAGTGGCAGCGACCGGCCGAGGCGCGCCCCAGCAGGCTCGCCGAGCTGGCTGTCGAGACCGACCGGACGGCGCTGGTGGCTTACGGTAACTATCTGCTCCATTTTGACGGCTGGAAGCCGCAAGTCACTGACATCGCCGCGCTGGTGGACCGGGTCCCCAGGCTCGAGAAGTCCCCGCTCCCCACTTTGCCCGGCTACTTGCCCGGGACGGGCCTGATCGCCAACTCCGAGCGCTACATCCTCGGACCCGCCTCACTGGACCGTTTCCGTCCCGGCATCCCGCCCTCGGTGGCCGCCTTCCACATGGGCGCCGAGGGGCAAGTGGCCAACTTCCATTCCCCCGGCGGCGAGATGGCCCTGGTCGTCTTCTCCTACCCTACTCCGCACATCGCCCGGGACCAGTTGGCGGCCTTCCGAACGCTGCCCGGAGTGGTGGCCAAGCGCGACGGCACCCTGGTCGCGGCGGTCCTTTCACCCCCCGATGCCGATGCCGCCGAGAGGCTCCTGGCCCTGGTCAGATACCACGCCGAGGTCACCCTGACAGAGTACGTGCCCACCCGCCGCGACAATGTCGGAGACCTGATTCTGAATATCTTCATGCTGACAGGGATCTTGGTGCTGTTCTGTGCGGCGGCGGGCTTGGCCTACGGCGGCATCCTGGCGCTGTCGCGGCGCTGGCGCGGCGGGCCGAGCGGCGGCGACCCCATGATCATGCTGCACCTGGACGACAGGTAAGCCGCTTTTTTTCTTCCGATTGGACTGGAAACGGGGCCGCGCGGAAGGGTCTGCCTGGCACGGCTGAAACCTTCCCGAAAAATATGGCGGGTCGGCAAGTCCTTGCTGTTCAGTTGATTACGGAGTTTTTCGCCCGCCTGCCTTTTTCCCTTGATTTACTCCCCCGCCTGCTCTAAGCTGCAATCACACGGGTTTTGACGGTTGCGATACCGTCGAGTCCCATTCTCCCATTGAACATCGCCCTGGTAGAACAGGGTCTGAGATGCTCACCTCCCCCAGCGAGGTGGGCATTTCTATTTAGGGGTCTCCCAGGCATAAACAAAAGTTATGCTGGTCGGCTGCCGTATTTGAACGCCGCCTCCCGCATCGCGTTGAAGTTCGCCAGCGGCACGTAGGCGGTCACCGAGTTGCTCGTGGCCACGCAGTAGCCCCCGCCCTCACCCACCACGCGGATCCGCTCACGCACCTCGGCGTCCACCTCCTCCGGCGTGCCCCGCGTCAGCGTGTACCCCAGGTCGATATTGCCGATCAAACACAGCCGGTCGCCCAACCGGCGCTTCAGGTCCACAATGTCCATGGCCTTCGGCTCGATGGGGTTCAGCGCGTTGAAGCCGCAGGCCAGGATGTCCTCCAGGATCGGGTACAGCCGCCCGTCGGAGTGGAGAATGTAGGGCAGGCCGTGGTCCCGCACCAGCGCCCCGCACCAGCGGTACCAGGGAAAGACGAACTCCCGCAGGTGCTTGGGCGAGACGATCATGCCGTCGGCGTAGGCCATGTCGTCGGGATGATGTATGGCGCCCACCACGTCGCAGGCCAGCACCCGCTCGAGCACCCGGCTCTGAATGCGCCAGATGCGGTCGTACATGCGCCGGATCAGCTCCGGCTGCTCGTACAGCGCCACGCAGAAGGTCTCCAGGCCCATGCTCGTACAGCGCCATGCAGAAGGTCTCCATGCCCATCAGCCACCAGCAGGAGGTGAAGATGTAGCCCATCACCGCGATCACCTTCATGCCCGGCGGCAGGAGCGGCCGGATGTCCTCAAACGCCGACAGATCCATACCCTCCGGGTCGGGCCAGGGGAACCGGTAAAAATCCTCCAGGCTGGTGATGACCCCCTTGCCCTCCTGGGCCCAGTTCATGTCACGGTCGCCTTCCTGGTACAGCGTGTAGTGGGTGTGGCCCTTGCGAAAGAGCTCGGGACTGGTCTGGGCGCCGCGCTCGGCGGGCTTCTCGGAGACGCTGTAGCCGGGCCAGAACATGGTGCGCAGGCCCACCTGGATGGGGACGTGGTCATAGCCCGCCTCGCGCCAGAAGTCCACCTCGTCCTGGAGCGTCTCGACGGGCCGGCCCAGGAAGGCGCTCTTGATATCGCGGTCGATGCCGAACTCCAGCAGCGGCACGCGGGTGGTGTGGCCCTGGCGGAGCAGCGTCCGCCGCAGGTTCTCGAAGTCGGGTTGCCGGGGCAGCATCGGTCTCCTTCTATCCGCCGCACTCGCGGGCGGCCTGGTACATGGCCGCGACGTTCTCCGGCGGAACCTCCGCCTGGATGTTATGCACTGCGCATAGGATGTAGCCGCCCTCCCCGGCCAGATCCGCGATGCGGCGCTTCACTTCTTCGCGAACCTCTGGCGGCGTCCCCCGCGAGAGCACGCGCTGGGTGTCGATGGCGCCCCAGAAAGCCAGGTCGCGGCCGAACTCGCGTTTCAGGCGGGCCGTGTCCATGTGCGCCGCCGCCACCTGCACCGGGTTCAGGACGTCCACGCCGATATCCAGCAAGTCGGGCAGGATGGCGTACACCGAGCCGCAGGAGTGGTAGGCCGCCAGCTTGCCGTGGCGCTTGATGGCATCCACGATGCGGCGGTGGCGCGGCTTGATGACGCGGCGGTAAAGCTCCGGGCGCACCAGCAAGCCACCCTGCGCGCCCACGTCGTCGCCGAACCAGGCGAGGTCCACGAACTCGGCGGTTTCCGCCAGGGCGCGCTCGGCCACCTGAACGAAGAAATCCACCGCGCGCTCGAAGAGCCCTTCGCCGAAGGCAGGGTTCACCAGGAGGTCTTCCAGCCATTCGGCCCAGCCGCGCATGAACTGGCACAGGTGCAGCGGGCCCACGCCGAGGTTGAGCACCACCGCGCAATCGGAGGTCTCCCTCAGCTCTCGGGCGCGCTCGCGCAAGCCGCGGAACCGGCCCGGGTCGGCGGGATCAGGCCAGCGGTGATTCTCCAGGTCCTTGAGGGTGGGTTCCTCCAGCCGCTGGAACGGGCCAGCGGTGGCCAGGTAGTGCCCGTCGGCTGGCTTCATCCAGGTGACGCCCCACTCGTCCAGAAAAGCGTGCTCCGAGAGCCGCCGGTCGCCGCCCGCGTCGGGGCCGCCCAGGATGAGGGGCCGCAGGTCGATGTCGAAGTGCTGAAGGACGTCCTCGTCGGGAATGACTGTTGAGGAGCGCAGCGCCCAGATGGTGGGCGGACGCTCCGTCTCCAGCCCCAGGTGCTCCCGCAGCCGCTGGTACGCCGTGACGTTGATGGTCGAGGCGAGGCTGGAGCCCAGATCAAGCGGCAGCCGGTCGGGCGTCTGATGGCGTAACGCGGCGAGCACTCGGTCGCGGTGGGTCATGGAGATGCCGGAGACTTCCAAGCTAACACTCCCCGAGGCGCTTCTGTTAGCCTTGAGGTGACTATGCCGGACGGCAAGCTGCAAGTGGTTCCGCTGGGCGGGATGGGCGAGTTCGGCATGAACTGCCTGGCCCTGCGCTACGGCGACGACATCCTGGTCCTCGACGCGGGGATGATGTTCCCGGAAGAGGAACTCCCCGGGGTGGACATCGTCACGCCCGATTTCACCTACCTCACCGAGCGCCAGGAGATGGTCCGCGCGGTCATCCTCACTCACGGCCACGAGGACCACATCGGCGCGGTGCCGTTTCTGCTCTCCGATCTGGGCGTGCCGGTTTATGCGACGCCATTCACCCTGGCCGTGCTGGAGCGGCGGCTGGAAGAGCACGAGCTGCTGGAGGAGGCCGATCTGAGGGAGGCGCGGCCGGGCCAGAAGCTCGAAATCGGCCCGTTCTCGGTCGAGCTGATCCACGTCACCCACTCGCTGGTGAACAGCGTGGCGCTGGCCATTACCACCCCGCTGGGCGTCATCATCCACACGGGCGACTTCAAGGTGGATCCCACGCCCACCGACAACCGGCTGTTCGATCTGCACACGCTGGCCGACTACGGCCGGCGCGGCGTGCTGCTGCTGCTGTCGGACTCGACCAACGCCGACCGGCCCGGTTACACCGAGAGCGAGCGCGCCATCCGCCCGCGCTTCGAGGAGATCCTGTCGCGGGCGCGGGGCCGCGTGGTGTTCTCCTGTTTCTCGTCCTCGATTCACCGGCTCCAGCAGGTCGTGGACCTGACCGCGGAATCCGGCCGCAAGCTGGCCTTCCTGGGCCGCAGCATGCTCTCCATGACCGAGATCGCCTCGCGGCAGGGGCTGCTGGAGGTCCCCGACGGGCTGCTGGTGCGCCCGCACGAGATCATGCAGGTGGAGCGGGGCCGGTTGGCAGTGTCTGTTTCGGGCAGCCAGGGCGAGCCTTTGTCGGCCCTGTCGCGCGTGGCGGTGGGCACGCACAGGCAACTGTCCATCGAGCCGGGCGACACCGTGGCGCTGAGCGCGCGCATCATCCCGGGCAACGAGAAGGCCATCTACCGCGTGATGAACCACTTGGCCAAGCGCGGCGCTGATGTGCTCTACGGCAGTATGAACCCGCCGCTGCACGTCAGCGGGCACGCCAGCGCCGAGGAGCTGAAGCTGATTCTCAACCTGGTGCGTCCCAGGTATTTCGTTCCCGTCCACGGCGAGTACCGGCAACTGGCCAAGCACGCCGCCCTGGCCGAGCATCTGCGCCAGGCGGGCCTGTGCGAGACCTTCCTGCTGGAAAGCGGCGACACGCTGGTGATGGACGCGCAGGGCGCGCGCAGGGGCGCCCGCGTGACGGTGGGCCGGGTCTGCATCGACTCGGGCACCACCGACGAGGTGGTCGAGGACATGGTGATCCGCGACCGGCTGCACCTTTCCGAGGACGGCTTCCTGCTGCCGGTGATCGCCATCGATCGGCATACGGGAATGCCCGAGGGGCTGCCGGAGATCGTTTCGCGCGGGTTTGTCAGCGAGGGCGACGGCTCGGAGCTGCTTCAGGCGGCCCGCCAGGTGGTGGCGCGGACGCTGGAGGTCTCGACCGCCGAGGAGCGCTCCGACTGGGGCGTCATCAAGGAGAAGATCCGCGCCGACCTCAAGCGCTTCCTCAAGAA
>VFZS01000022.1 GCA_016871095.1 Acidobacteriota bacterium | reverse complement strand
AGACAAGTTCATGACCCTCTTCTCCTCCGTTCGATGAAAATTGGGTCTTAACCAGTTGTCTCAAAAACGGGGCCCAGTCCAGTGACGCTTCCAAACGGGGAAACGGTGGTCACGAATTGCCTTGCGGTGGGGGGCTTCGACGTGCTCGCGGTCTGCCTATTTTCGTTCGGGAACATGTGGAGATTCGCCTTCGCGCTGAACCAGGATCTCCCGCGCACGACTTGGCGAGGCTACACGGAATCTCAAAGGGCTTTCCTGCTCAAGAGTGCCATGAAGATCTCATGGCCGTTGGAGCCGCCGTTTACGGCTGACCTGTTCTCGGTTCTGAGAAGGATGGGAACTGGCGGAGCGGGGCGATGAGGTCTTCACGAACACCAGGAAGTACGAGTGGTTCTTGCGCGCATGCACTTGCTTCTTCAGGCGGGTGACGCAAGGGCTGTTCGGCCTGACCACGACGAACAGGTCCTTGGCGTAGAACCCAAGCTTCGCGTAGTAGTTGATGATCTCCACATGGGTGAGCCTTTGGGTGTTCGCCGAAACCTCGTCCTGGCACTTGACGATCAGCACACCGCGCTCCCTCAAGACCCGGCAGGCTTCGGTGCCAGCTTTGAAATACATGTCCAGAACCGCATCGTGCCACTTGGGGCCGGTTGTGGTTTCTTCCCCGTTGGAGTACGCCGTTCTGAACGCACCATGAGAGCCCGAGCCAGCGAGGTGCCCATTCTCGCGGCGGTACAGCCCTTCCATATAGGGCGGATCAAGCACGACGCAATCCAGGGATGCATCTTCATAGGGCAGGTTGCGGCAGTCCACCCCGGTCTTGAGATCACTGGCGATGGGCTTGTAGTCCTTGGGGCTGACCTTCCTCCAGAAGACCCCCAGCCCATACGTCACGTCGGCAATCTCCGCCCCCCTGGGGACGTGAAGCGCCAGGATCTTCGGGAACACCTCCGCGTTGTCGCCCATGTAGGCCGACACCACAACATCCGTCGTGCACACCCCTCCCTGGACGCGCCGCTTGTGGTCGGGATCTCGGCTCTCATCGCCGAACGGAAGCGAGAGGTTCATCACTTCGAATGATAGTTGCTGCGCCATCGGCCTGCAAGGTCTATCGGCAGGCCGTCAACCAAGATTTAGCGCACTACCGTCCGTTGGGCGCCGTTCCGGCCCGCTATCATGGAAGCTTGATCAGAGCCATCTTCTTCGAACTGGGCCAGGTCATCATCCCCTGCCGGCTGGAGTGTCGCGGAGCGCCGGGCGGCGCTCTCGGATGCCTGGTGCCTCAGGAAGGCAGGGGCTTCTCCATGGAGTGAACGCTCATCAGCAAGGAGGGTGACCGGATAACGAACTCGCGCCTGATTCTGTGCGGCCTCGGTCTTCTGATGGCGCCTGGCGTGGCAGCCCCTGAGGCGAGCTCGCCGCAGCCGCGCGGCTACTCGATACCCCTGGTGGACCTGGCCGGGGAGACGCACCGGCAGGTGGTTGTGGACAGGGAGCCCGGGCAGTACCTGGGCCACCCCACCACGGTGCTGCTGGAGGACCAGAAGACCATCATCATCGTCTATCCCAAGGGGCACGGCCGCGGTGCCATCGTCATGAGACGCAGCTCCGACGGCGGCCTGACCTGGTCGGACCGCCTGCCGACGCCCGACAACTGGGCCACCTCGAAGGAGACGCCCACCATTCATCGCGTGGTGGATCCCAAGGGCGTCAAGCGGCTGATCCTGTTCTCCGGGCTGTATCCGATACGCATGGCGGTCTCCCAGAGCGACGGCCACGCCTGGACGCCGCTGGAGCCCATCGGCGACTTCGGCGGCATCGTCACCATGAGCGCGGTGGAGCGCTTGAGAGACGGCCGCTACCTGGCGCTGTTCCATGACGACGGGCGCTTCATCGCGGACCGCGGCGAGCGCTCGAGTTTCAAGGTCTACCGGACGCTGTCCAAAGACGGCGGTTTGACCTGGAGCGCTCCGCGGGTGATCGCCACGCATCCCACGGCGCATCTGTGCGAGCCGGGCATGGTCCGCTCGCCGGATGGGAAGCAGTTGGCGGTGCTGCTGCGCGAGAACAGCCGCAAGCAGAATTCCCACGTCATCTACAGCGATGACGAAGGCGCCACCTGGTCAGAGCCCTTGGAACTGCCCGGCGCGCTCACCGGCGACCGCCACGTGGGCCGCTACGCGCCGGACGGCCGCCTCTTCATGACCTTCCGGGACACCACGCTGGAGAGCCCCACGCGGGGAGACTGGGTGGGCTGGGTCGGCGTCTACGATGACATCCGGCATCGGCGGGAAGGCCAGTACCGGGTGCGGCTGATGGACAATCACAAAGGCGGCGACTGCTGCTATCCGGGACTGGAGCTGCTTCCGGGCGGAGCCTTCGTCACGACCACCTACGGCCACTGGGTGGAAGGAGAGCAGCCCTTCATCGTCAGCGTGAGGCTCAAGCTGGAGGAGTTGGACGCCCGCGCCAAGAGAGCACGCACACCGTAGCGAAAGCGAGTGCTCCGGCGGGCCGCTATCATGGGAGTTTGATCAGAGCCATTATCTTCGACCTGGGTCAGGTCATCATCCCCTTCCGGCTGGAGCGTGGCTTCGCCGCTCTGGCATCCCGCTGCCGCTGCTCGATCGAGGAAGTGGCGGCGCGCGCCATGAGCAGCGACTTGCCCATGCGCTTCGAGCAGGGCCTGCTCGAGCCTGGCGACTTCTTCCGCCGCTTCTCGGCGCTGCTGGAGATGGAAGTGGACTACCCGGAGTTCCGCGACCTCTACAGCAGCATCTTTCTGCCGGAGACCCTGATCCCGGAGAGCCTGCTGGCCGGGCTGCGCCAGCGGCACCGTCTCCTGCTGCTGTCCAACACCAACGCCATCCATTTCCCGTGGGTGATGGAGCGCTATCCCTTGCTGAGCTGCTTCCACGACCACGTGCTCTCCTACCAGGTCCGGGCGCTCAAGCCGGCCGCGGAGATCTACCAGGCCGCCCTGGAGCGGGCCGGGTGCCGCCCCGAGGAGTGCTTCTACACCGACGACATCCCCGCCTACGTCGAAGCGGCGCGGCGGCACGGCATCCAGGCGGAGGAGTTCCGCGGGCTGGAGCCGCTGGAAGAGGACCTGCGCGCGCGGGGAGTTCGCTGGCAGGGGGCTTGAAGGGGGCCCGCGGCGGCGGGCTTGTGAGGGAGTTAAATGGCCGACGCGAGATTCATTAATTCCGTTGATGCGCGCATTTGGGTGACTTGTCGCTCCCGTCCCACAAGGCCTATAATGTCCCCGTAAGCTCTGGTTCGCAGTAGCACACTGCAATTGCTGAGAGGGAAAGGAATCACTTCGTCATGCCGGAAGACACCCTGACCATAACCGACAATCGGACTGGGAAGACCTATACGGCTCCCATCAAGGACGGCGCGATCCGCGCCATGGATCTACGGCCCATCAAGACCTCGGAGGACGACTTCGGGCTGATGTCGTACGACCCCGCTTTCATGAACACCGCCTCCTGCATCAGCCGCATCACCTTCATCGACGGTGACCTCGGCATCTTGCGTTACCGCGGCTATCCCATCGACCAATTGGCTGAGAAATGCAGCTTCCTGGAGGTGGCCTACCTGATCCTGCACGGGGAGCTGCCCACGGCGGCCCAATTGAGCAGCTTCGAGGCCGAGGTGAAGCAGCACAGCATGGTTCCGGAGTTCATCAAGCGGGTCCTGGACGCGATGAGCCCGGAGGCCCACCCCATGGGCATGCTGGCGACCTGTCTGGCGGCGCTGGCCACCTACTATCCGGAATCGCGCAACGTGCTGGATGCGGGGAACCGCTGGCTACAGACCGTGCGCCTGATCGCCAAGGTGCCGACGTTGGGGGCGTACGCTTACCGGCGCAAGAACGAGCTGCCGTACGTGGGGCCGGACAACGACCTGACCTACGCCGGCAACTTCATGAACATGCTGTGGAAGATGACCGAGGCCAAGTATCAGCCGCATCCGGATCTGGAGTGGGCGCTGAACGTGCTGTTCATCCTGCACGCCGATCACGAGCAGAATTGCTCGGCCAATGCGATGCGCAGCGTGAGCAGCTCGCAAGCCGACCCGTACGCGTCGGCAGCGGCGGCCGTGGCGGCGCTGTGGGGTCCGCTGCACGGCGGGGCTAACGAAGAAGTCCTCAAGATGCTGGACCAGATCGGCTCCATGGAGAACATCCCGGCCTTCATCGAGAAGGTCAAGAAGCGGGAAGTGATGCTGATGGGCTTCGGGCACCGCATCTACAAGAACTACGATCCGCGCGCCCGCATCATCAAGGCGGCCGCCGATAAGGTGTTCGCGGTCACCGGGCGTAATCCCAAGCTGGAGATCGCCATCGAGCTGGAGCGGATCGCGCTCTCCGACGACTTCTTCATCAGCCGCAAGCTGTACCCCAACGTGGACTTCTACTCCGGGATCATCTACCAGGCCCTGGGCTTCAAGCCGGACA
This sequence comes from Acidobacteriota bacterium, assembly GCA_016871095.1. Lineage (GTDB taxonomy): Bacteria > Acidobacteriota > Terriglobia > Bryobacterales > Bryobacteraceae > VFZS01. Next base: position 15,237 of record VFZS01000022.1, on the reverse strand, counting down.
TCTTCACGGTGCTGTTCGCCATTCCGCGCATGACCGGCTGGCTGGCGCAGTGGCGGGAGCTGATCACCGACAAGGAGCAGAAGATCGCGCGGCCGCGGCAGCTCTTCCTGGGTTACGGGCACCGGGACGTGCCCGCGTCGCGCTAGTCCGACCAACTACACTCCCAAGAGGGCCGGTCGGCAGACCGGCCCTCTTGATGTTTACCCCCTGGGGAATCTCAGCGCGGGGCCGAGTAGCGCTGCTCCAGTTCGGAGATCTTCCGGACGCGGTCCAGGTGCCGCCCGCCGGCGAAGGGCGTGGCCAGCCAGGTGCGGACTACCTCCTCAGCCTGCGAGGCGGTCAGCAGCCGCCCCCCGAGGGCGAGCACGTTGGCGTCGTTGTGCTCGCGGCTGTTGCGGGCCGTGGCGCGGTCGTAGCACAGGGCCGCGCGTATGCCGGGCACCTTGTTGGCGGCGATGGCCGAACCGATGCCGGCCCCGTCAACCAGGATGCCGCGCGCGGCCTGACCCCCGGCCACCAGCTCGGCCACCTGCCGCGCGATGTCGGGGTAATCAACGGGCTTCCCCTCGCTCACTCCGACGTCGCGGATCTCCAGACCCAGCTCCATCAGGATCGGCTTCAGCACCTCTTTGAGCCGGTAGCCGCCGTGGTCGGCCCCCAGCGCGACGGTCCTCTCCGGGGGCGCGGCGCCCGCCAGCTCCCCCTCCGCCACCTCGAGGATGCGGATGCCGCGGGCGCGGGCCGCGTCACGGGCCGCCGGCGTCACAATGGCGCCGCAGGGAATCCGCAGCTCTCCGCCGGGCGGCAGGTCCCGCTCCGTAACCACCTTGAGTATGGCCATGGCTGGATGGCTCTTCCGGCGGGGATTATACCAGAACCGCCGCGAGGGGAGCCGTTTCACCGTGTGGGCGAAATCGTCGCTCCACGGGGACCGCTGACGGTGTGTTACCATGACGCGCCATGGCGAGGGAGCGTTTCGTCTTCATTAGCCACTGCGGTAGGGACACGTGGGTGGCCAGGCAGATTGCCCGCGAGGTGGCGGCCTGCGGCGCCCAACCGTTTCTGGATGAGGCTCACATTCAAGTCGGCGAGGACTTCGAGGAGCAGCTTCGCACGTGGTTGGAGAGGGCTCACGAGCTGCTGGTCTACCTGACGCCCTGGGCGCTGGAACGGCCCTACATCTGGATCGAGATGGGGGTCGCGTTCTTCAGGGGCATCCCGGTTGTCGCCGTCCTGCATGGGCTGACTGCTGCCGATCTCCAGTCCCGGCCGGAGATCCCAGTTCTGCTGAAGAGGCGGGACCTGATAGAGATCAACGAGCTGGACACGTACTTGCGGCAACTCAAGGCCAGAGTCGAGCGAGGTATCATGGAAGGAGGCGGGTTTGACCATGCCAAAGGTTAGGGTGTTCATCTCGTCCCCACACCTGGATCAAGTGTGGGTCCTGGAATTCGCCAAGTCGTTGCGCGAACACGGCCTGGAGGTCTGGCCGGACGAGCGGGGCTGGCGGACTGGAGAGTCCTGGGAGGAGGCTCTCGAGAGGAGCTTGCGGGAGAGCCATGTCATGGTCCTGGATGTGACTCCAGACAGCCTCAAGAGCCCAAATCTCTTCTTCGAGCTCGGCACGGCCCTAGGTGCTCACAAGCAGGTCATCTCGATCGTCTCCAAGGACGTGGACCCCGCCAGCCTTCCGCCGCTGTTGCGGGCCAAGAAGTCCCTCATCAAAGGTACACCCCAGGCCACGGCTGAAGAACTGATCTGCGAGGCGCTTGGGGCTCCCGCAGCTCGGTAAGCTCGTGCCCGATTCCGCTGCCGCTCGCGGCGCTACCATAGAAGTCTGTGCCGAAACCCAAGGAGGCGGTCAAGGCCCGGCGCTACTTCGTCTCCGGGCGGGTGCAGGGGGTGGGCTACCGCTTCTTCGTCGAGCGGGTGGCCACCGATCTGCGCGTGGCCGGCTACGCGCGCAACCTGGCCGACGGGCGGGTCGAGGTGTTCGCCATGGGCACGCCGGAGAAGCTTTCCGAGCTGTCCGGCTACTTGTGGCGGGGCCCGCGCTGGTCGCACGTGCGCGGCGTCGAGGAGCAGGAAGCGCCGCCGGAGGACTACACCGACTTTCGCATCGAGTATTTCTCATGACCCAGATCGCAAGCATCGAAGACCTCAAGAAACTGATCCGGGAGGTCCCGGACTTCCCCAAGCCCGGCATCCTGTTCTACGACATCACCACGCTGCTGAAGGACGCCGCGGGTCTGAGGGCGGTCATCGACGCCCTCAAGGCGCGCTATGAGGGCGCCGGCATCGACACGGTGCTGGGCGTCGAGGCGCGCGGCTTCATCTTCGCCCCGGCGCTGGCCTTGGCCCTGGGGGCGGGCTTCGTTCCGGTCCGCAAGCCCAAGAAGCTGCCGGCGGCCGTGGAGGGCGTCGAGTACGCCCTGGAGTACGGAACTGACCGCGTGGAGATCCACCGCGACGCCGTGGCGACGGGCCAGCGAGTGCTCATCCTGGATGACCTGCTGGCCACGGGGGGCACGGCGGCGGCGGTGGCCAAGCTGGTCGAGAAGTTGGGCGGGCAGGTGGCGGGCCTGGGCTTCGTGGTCGAGCTGGATTTCCTGAAGGGGCGCGAGAAGCTTCCCGGCTACGAGGTCTTCTCGCTGCTGCACTACGACCGATGAGCGCGGGACCGCGCCGGGCGCGCCTGCGCGCCCTGGCCAAGATCAACCTGAGCCTGAAGGTGCTGGGGAAGCGCCCGGACGGCTACCACGAGCTGCGCACCGTCTTCCAGACCGTCTCGCTGGCGGACACGCTGGAGGTGGAGTTCGAGCCGGCAAGGCGCACCAGGCTGGAGGTGAGCAGCCGTCCCGAGATCCCCGGCAACCTGGTGGAACGGGCGGCGTGGCTGGCGCTGGAGGCCATGCGAGTCACCGGCCGGGTGACCCTGCGCTTGCGAAAGCGCATTCCGGTGGGCAGCGGCCTGGGCGGGGGATCCAGCGACGCGGCGGCGGTCTTGCTGGCCTTGCCGGTGCTGGCCGGCCGGCGCATCCCGCCGGCGCGGTTGATCGAGTTGGGCGGCGAGCTGGGCAGCGATGTACCTTTCTTCCTGCTGGGCGGCACGGCCCTGGGGTTGGGCCGCGGGACGGAATTGTACCCCCTGGCTGACGTGCCCGCGGCGCGCGGCCTGCTGGTGGCGCCGGGATTCGCGGTGTCCACCGCCGAGGCCTATCAGGCCCTGGAGCTGGAGTTGACCTCCCCGGCGTCGCCCGCTATCATCAGTAGTTTCCAGTCCTGGGTGTGGGGAGGGCCGGAGCATCCCCGCGCGGGCCCGGACCTGGCCGGCGGAGAGAACGACTTCGAGGCGGTGGTCTTCACGCTTCACCCGGGGCTGGGGGCGCTGAAAAGGCGTCTCGAGGAGTCAGGGGCGAAGCCCGCCATGCTCAGCGGCAGCGGTTCGGCCATGTTCGGGTTGTTCGTTTCCCCGGCAGCCGTGCAGCGCGCCCGCCGGCGTCTGGGCGGCCAGCAGGTGTTCCCGATCTCCCTGGTCGGACGGGCACGGTATCGCCGCCTGTGGTGGCGGCAGTTGGAAGGGCACGTGAAAGGGAGGAGCTGGCCGCCGGCGAGCCGGTACGCACCATGAAGTACGACCAGATTAAGATCTTCTGCGGGAACGCCAACCGCCCCCTGGCGCAGGAAATCTGCGACCACCTGGGGGTGCCGCTGGGCTCGGCCCTGTGGCGCAATTTCGCCGACGGCGAGATGTACCTCCAGATCCAGGAAAACGTGCGGGGCGCCGACGTGTTCGTGGTGCAGCCCACCTCCAAACCCGTGGACCGGCACCTGATCGAGCTGCTGCTGATGATCGACGCGCTCAAGCGGGCCTCGGCAGACCGCATCACCGCTGTGCTACCCTATTATGGATACGCCCGGCAGGACCGCAAGGACCGCCCGCGAGTTCCTATCTCCGCCAAGCTGATTGCCAAGGTACTGGAAACGGCGGGCGCGGACCGGCTCCTGGCGCTGGACCTGCACGCGGCACAGATTCAGGGCTTCTTTGACGTCCCGGTGGATCACCTGTTCGCCACGCCGGTGATGATTGACTACTTGAAGTCGATCCAGACGCCGGAAACGATCGTGGTTTCGCCGGACGCCGGCGGGGTGGAGCGGGCCAGGGCGTTCGCCAAGCGGCTGAACGTTCAGCTCGCCATCATCGACAAGCGCCGCGAGGAGGTCAATGTCGCCGAGGTGATGCACATCATCGGCGAGGTGGAAGGCAGAGACTGTCTGATGGTGGATGACCTGATCGACACGGCCGGCACGCTGGTCAGCGGCGCCGAGGCGCTCCTGAATGCGGGAGCGTCCAGCGTGACCGCTTGCGCCACGCATGCTGTGCTGTCCCCGCCGTCGATCGAGCGGATCGAAGCTTCCCGGATCAAGGAAGTGGCGCTCACCAACTCGATTTTCCCGCCCGAGGAGGCTATTAAGTCGGCGCGCATCCGGATCCTGTCGGTGGCTCCGCTGCTGGCGCGCGCCATCCAGTCCATCCACGAGGAGACCAGCGTCAGTACATTGTTTGTGTAACACGGGCAGGCTGGTAGCCTGCCGCACCCCGGCCCACGCAACCCACGTCCGAAAGGCGGACTTGCGATCCCGGGGGAAGGAGCGGAAATGAGAAAGGACATCACCGTGGTGGCCGAGCCGAGGGTCACGCGGGGCAAGAACGAGGCCCGGCGCCTGCGCCAGGCCGGCCGCATCCCGGCCGCGCTGTACGGGGCCTACCAGCCCGCCGTCGCCGTGGCCGTGGACCCCAAGGAAATCAACCGGATTCTTCACAGCTACACCGGCCACAACACCATCTTCAACCTGCGCCTGGACGGGGAGACCACCCCGGCCATGATTGTGGACTGGCAGTACCAGCCGCTGAAGGACACCCTGCTGCACGTGGACCTGAAGCGCATCGACCTCAACGAGCGCCTGCGGGTTTCCATACCGGTCCTCACCGAGGGCGATCCCAAGGGGGTCAAGCAGCAGGGCGGGCTGCTGGAGCTGGTCACCCGCGAGATCCTGGTGGAGTGCCTGCCGGACGAGATTCCGGAGCACTTCACAATGAACGTCACCGAGCTGCTGATCGGGCAGAATCTGCGCGCCGGGGAAGTGCCCCTGACCGGCTCGATGAAGCTGCTAAGCTCGCCCGACAGCGTCATTGCCCACGTCATCGCCCTGCGCCGCGAGGAAGCCGCAGCCCCGGCTGTGGAGGCCGCGCCAGCTCCCGAGGCCGCCGCAACGGCCGAGCCCGAAGTCATCAAGAAGGGCAAGAAGGAAGAAGAGGCCGGCGAGGGCGAAGCCAAGGGCAAGAAGAAGTAACCGGGTGAGCGGAGCGCTGGGTGACTCGGCGATTGCTCCAGGCCATGGCCCGCTGGTCCCATGGCGCGGGCACCCGGACTGCGTCCCGCGTCCCCGTGGAATACGCGGTGGTGGGTCTGGGCAATCCGGGAGCGCGTTACGCCCGTTCCCCCCACAACATCGGCTTCCTGGTGGTGGACCGGCTGGCGGAAAGGGAAAGCATCCGCATGGCCCGCCGGGAAGCGCGGTCCCTGGTGGGCGCGGGCGAGATTGCCGGACGCCGGGCGTTGCTGGCCAAGCCGCAGACTTTTATGAACCTGAGCGGGACCGCCGTGGAGGCGCTGCTGAAGAAGCACGGCCTCGGTCCCGACCGTCTGGTGGTGGTCTACGACGACCACGACCTGCCCTGGAGCGCGGTGCGCATCCGGGAACAGGGCAGCGCGGGCGGGCATCACGGCATGGAATCGATCATCGGCTGCCTCGGCACCAGCCAGTTCGCGCGGGTGCGCGTGGGCATCAACCCCGGCGGCGGCCGGGCTCAAGCGGAGTACTTGCTCCAGTCTCTGGGGCACGAACAGAGGAAGGCCTTGGCCGAACTGCTGGACTACACAGCCCAGGCGGTGGCGGCCATTATTTCCGAGGGCGTCGCGAAGGCCATGACGAAGTTCAATCGTCGCGCCCGAGGTGAACCATCCGAGGAGAAATGAGGATTTACGAACAGTTGTTCATTGTCCGGCCGGATGCCTCCGAAGAGGAGATCGACGCGTTCATCGAGCAGCTCCGGCCCGTTATTACCGAAGGCGGCGGAACCCTGGACAAAATCGACAAGTGGGGCCTCCGCCGGCTGGCCTACCGGGTAGCCAAGCGGGATGAAGGCTACTACGTGCTGTTACAGTTCACCTCCGGTCCCACCGCGGTAAAGGAACTCGAGCGCCGCATGCGGGTGTCCGACCTGGTGCTCAAGTACCTGACCACGCGCACCGACGAGAAGCTGAAGCGGCTGGAGAAGCGCCGCAAGCAGCGCGAGAAACGCGCCCGGCGCAAACCCGCGGTAGCGGCCGCCGGCCCCGGACGGCCCGCCGAGGCGGTCCCGGCCGAGCCCGTGCCCGGCCAGCCGGAGCCCCCCAAGGAGGAGGCATAACCCATGGCGGAACAAAGAACCGGAAGACCCGTGGCCGCATCCCAGCAGCCCACCGGCACCGACAAGGCCGTCGTCACCAGGAAGCAGTACTTCCGCCGCAAGAAGCTGTGCCGCTTCTGCGTCGAGAAGGTGGACGACATCAACTACAAGGACGTCAAGCTGCTGTCGGGCTACATCTCCGAGCGCGGCAAGATCGTCCCGCGCCGCATCTCGGGGGTGTGCTGCCCGCACCAGAAGCGGCTGAGCGAGGCCATCAAGCAGGCGCGCAACATCGCCCTGCTGCCGTTCGCCACGGCGCCCTAGCCCCGCACAGGAGTATCCCATGGAAGTCATCCTGAGAGACGACATCGAGAAGCTGGGAACCCGCGGGCAACTGATCAACGTGGCCGCGGGCTACGCGCGCAACTACCTCTTCCCCAAGAAGCTGGCGGTGCCGGCCACGGAGGCCAACAAGAAGATCATCGAGCAGGAACGGCTGGCCCATCTGCGCCGCGAGACCAAGGAGCAGGCCGACGCCGAGGATTTGGGCGGCATGATGGCCGGCCTCACCATCACCCTGACGGAGAAGGCCGGCGAAATGGACCAGTTGTTCGGCTCGGTCACCTCTAAGGACATCGCCGAGGCCCTGGCCGCGCGGGGCTACACCATCGACCGGCGCAAGATCCACCTGGCGGAGCCGATCAAGCAGTTGGGCGAGCACAAGATCCCGGTCCGGCTGCACCGTGAAGTGACCATCGAGATCACCCTGCACGTGGTCAAGGAAGAGTAGCGCCGGAGGGCCGCCGCGGGGCCGGGCGCACGCTCGATCACGGCGTGGCACAATGGCTGCATGGCGCAATTTCTGGACCTGAGCGGGCAGACGGCCATTGTCACCGGGGCGGCGCAGGGCATCGGCGAAGCCATCGCGCGGCGCCTGGCGCGCGCCGGCGCGGCGGTGGCGGTGGCGGACCTGAACCTCGAGGGCGCCACGCGGGTGGCCGCTTCGATCGCGGAGAGCGGGCAAGCGCGGGCGCTGCTATTGGACGTCACCAGCGAGGAGTCAGTCCGCCGGGCCGTGGATGCGGTCCTGGCCTGGACCGGCCGCCTCGACGCGCTGGTCAACAACGCGGGCATCGCCGGGCGCGCCGCTCCGCTACTCGAACAGACCCAGGCGGACTGGGACCGCATCATCGCCATCAACCTCACCGGGGTGTTCCACTGCTGCCGCGCGGCGCTGCCGCACATGAAGGCACAGCGGTACGGGCGCATCGTCAACATCGCCTCGATCGCCGGCAAGGAAGGCAACCCCAACATGACCGGCTACTCGGCCACCAAAGCCGGCGTCATAGGCTTCACCAAGTCACTGGCCAAGGAAGTGGCCCAGGAGGGCATCTGCGTGAACGCCATCGCGCCGGCGGTGGTGCACACGCCCATCCTGGATCAACTCACTCCCCAGCAGGTGGCTTACATGGTCGAGCGCATTCCCATGCGCCGCACCGGCACGCCCGAGGAGGTGGCCGCGGTGGCCCACTTCCTGGCCAGTCCGGACTGCTCCTTCGTCACCGGCCAGTGCTACGACTGTAGCGGCGGCCGCGCGACTTACTGAAGGCGCGGCCACATGCAAGAGCGCGCCGCCGCGGCTGTGATACCCTGAGAACAGTCCCCACGTTCATGGCCTCGTTGTACACGAAGCTGCGACTCCTGCACAGTCTTCTGCACGGAGAACGGGCGCTGGGCGGACCAGTCTGGCTGGTGGTCGAACTGACACGCCGCTGCAACTTCACCTGCCTGGGCTGCTTCTTTCACTCGCCCGCGGTGCGCCAAAGTGGTCTCCCGAACGAGCCGGTGCAGGACCTGTCCTCCGAGCTGGTGGAGAAGATCTGCGCGGAGCTGCCCGCGCTGGGCACTCGGCACGTGATTCTGGTGGGACGAGGGGAGACGCTCCTGCACCCCCGGCTGTTCGATTTCCTGGCGGCGTTCCGGCAGGCTGGTTTCAACACAGTGGAGGTGTTCACCAACGGCACGCTGCTTGACCGGCGCATGGCCCGGCGGCTGGTTCACAGCGGGGTGGATCTGCTGCGGGTGACGTTCTGGGCGGTGAACCCGGAGGAGCACGAACAGTGGCACCCCGGAACCAGCGCGTCGCTGCTCGAGAAGAGGCTCGAGGGCCTGCGGCTGCTGGCCGAGGCCAAGCAGGAAGCCGGGACGTCCAGGCCCGAAGTCTCGCTGGAGATGCCGCTCCACCGGGGAAACATGGACAACCTGGCGCAACGGGTGGAGGTAGCCCTGGGAGGCGCCTGTGACTTGGTGACCTTCACCTACTTCCGGGATTACGACGGGCCGTGCCGCCATCTCACGGTTTCACCGGAAGACGCGGAGACTCTCCGGCCGGCGCTGGTGGAAGCCGGCCAGCGGCTGGAGGCCGGCGGAGTGCGGCATAACATCCCCGCGTACCTGGCGCGGGCACGGGCGGGCCATCAGGCGTATCGTGACCTGCCCTGCTATGTCGGCTGGTACGGATCGTATGTGAACGTGGACGGGACGGTGATGTATTGCTCCCGTTGCAGCGAGCCGATGGGCAACCTGCTGGAGCAGCCTTTCTCCGGGATCTGGCACGGCCAGCGGTACCGGGAATATCGCCGGCGAACCGTGACGCGGGCGGGACTGGAATCCCTCGGCCCGGTGTGCAAGTGCGCCAACTGCTGCCTGGTGCCGGAGAATGAGCAGGTGCACCGCGTCTTCCGGTGGTTCACTCCGCTGGCGCGCAAGGCGGCGGATTGACGGAGAAGCTGCCCTACTTCTCGGTGGTGGCGCCTACCTTCGGCCGGAGCGCCCAACTGGCCCGCTTGCTGGAAGCCCTGGCGGGCCTGGATTACCCGCGCGATCGCATCGAGGCCATCATCGTGGATGATGGGGGCCCGGCCCCGTTGGAGGCGGTCCTGGACCCGTTCCGCGACCGGCTGAATGTCACCCTGCTGCGGCAGGAGAACACCGGTCCGGCGGGAGCGCGGAATCACGGCGTCGCGAAGGCCAGTGGAGAGTACGTGGCATTCACGGATGACGACTGCCAGCCGGAAGCGGGCTGGCTGCGGGCGCTCGCAGCCGCCTTCGAGGAGTGCCCTGAGGCCATCTGCGGCGGCCGCACGGTGAATGCACTGCCTGGCAATTCGTACTCCACGGCTTCCCAACTTCTCTACGACTACCTATACGAGAGCTACATCCCGCCCAGCGCGCCCGGAGCGTTCTTCGCCTCCAGCAACCTGGCCCTGCCCAGGAAGGGTTTCCTGGAGGTGGGCGGCTTCGATGCCACGCTGCGCTTCGGAGAAGACCGCGACTTCTCGCACCGCTGGGCCTCCGCCGGCCGTCCCTTCCGCTGTGTGCCGGAAGCGGTGGTTCGCCACGCGCACCCCCTGGGAGCGCTCTCCTTTCCGCGGCTGCACTTCTGCTACGGCGCGGGGACACATCAGTTCCGCAGGCGCGCCGCCCGCCGGCACCGGCCGGTCCGGTTGAGCCCGCTATCCTGGTACGTAAACCTGGCCCTGTATGGCGTCCGGAAGGAGCAAGGACTCCGCGGGTTGTGGCTGAGCTTTCTGCTGGCCGTCGCGCTGGGCGCCAACACCGCCGGGATCCTCTGGTCGACCATCACGGGGCTGGGCGAGCGGCCCGGCGCCGGAACGGAAGCCACAGCAGAGTGAACAGCACCACCGCCACGGCTTCGCCAACCAGGATGTAGACCGGCCAGGGACCGAGGTAGTCCAACAGCGAAGCCCCAGCGGGCTTCTCGCGCAGGTACATGTAGTTGGTCCCGAAGACCGCGTTGAACCCGCCGATGAAGACCACGAACAGGTTCCACCGCCCGAAGACGCGCCACAGGCACCCCGGACGCGGGCGTAGGAGCTTGGCCCAGACCAGGTACAGCAGCGCCGCGATGGCCCCACCGTGGGCCATGAAGAAATACACCGTAGGGTAGGAGGGGAACGGTTCCCAGAGGTCCGGCGTCAGCACCGCCATACCGCTGCCGCCCAACCCGGCAAACCAGGCCATCTCAAAGCTCCATGGCGCCAGCGTGAAGCAGGCAATGACGGTGAGCCACAGCGTGGCGTCGCAGAGCTGGAGCGGCAGCCCCTCGGGCCAGCGCAGTCCCTCGGTTCGCAGCCGGTAGCCGTACCACACCAGCTCGTTCACCAGCAGGAATCCGCCGAGGCCGAGACGGATGCGCCGGGAGGCCCGCGGGTCGCGCCGGGCACACCAGGCCAGCGCCGCGGCCAGGGCCGGAATCGCCGCCATGATGAGCAGGTGGGTAGACCCGAACAGACGGAAGTCCGTCCGCATGGATACAATGTACAGGCAATGCTACTAGCAGCGCTGGCACTGGATGTTGCTCTGGTGGCGCCCGGGTTGCCTGCCCCGTGCGCCCTGGCGGTGAATCCCCAGGGAACGCCTTTCGTCGCCACCGAGAAACACATCGCGCGGGTTGTCGCGCTCAAGACCTGGCAACCTTTCGCCCAGGCCGCGGGACGTCCCGCGGGCCTGGCCTTCGACGCCGGAGGCGACTTGTGGATGGCGGACGCCGCTCGCCACGCCCTGGTCAGGATCACGCCCTGGGGTCAAGCTACAGTGGTGGCCGAAGGCCTCAAGACCCCTGGGCAGGTAGCCGTCACCCCTGAAGGAGAGGTCTTCGTCACCGACTCGGAGGCCGGGCAGGTGCTGCGCGTGGACTCGCGCGGGCGCCTCACCCGGCTGGCCTCCGGCCTGGAACGTCCGCTGGGCATCGCCGTCTCTTCCGGAGAGGTCTTCGTGGGAGACGCCGCGGGCGGCCTCTGGCGCCTCGAGCCTCCAGACCGCAAGCCCGCCCGCCTCGCCCAAGTGGAGGGCGCCGCCGCGGCACTGGCGCTGGACGAGTTTGGAAATCTGTACGCCGGGCACGGAGGCCGGGTCTCGGTCATAAACCGGGCGGGAGAGGTGCTCCAAACCCAGGCTATCCCCGGCGGCGAAGTGACCGGGCTGGCCTTCGGCGGCCTGGATCTGAAGACGCTGTACGTGGCGGAGCGCTCGACCGGCGCGCTGTACAAGTTGCGGGTGGCGCATCGCTCGCAACGGCTGCCGTGGGAGCCGGATCGTCCACTGCGCATCGTCCAGCCGCCGGACGGCGCGATTCTGAACCGCCACGACGGCACGGCCGAGGAGCGCGGCCTCCGCATTGTGGTTGAAGGCTTCAGCGCCGGCGGCCTGCCGGTCCAGGTCAACGGCGTTTCGGCCGAGGTGAGCGACGCCCGCTTCCGCGCGGCGGTGCTCCTTCAGGATCGGGACACCCGCATCACCGCTCAGAGTGGCGGCCTGCGCGATGCCATTCGTGTCTTCTGGGACCGCGATTCGGCGCCCCGCTACCGCTTCTCCATCGACGACAACATCTGGTTCCTGCGGGACATCGCGCAGAACGCAGACCGCTACCAGTCGATCTTCGACAACCCCTATCTGGCCTTCTGGCGCGAGATGAATCAGAAGCACGGCGCCCGCTTCCACTTCAACAGCTACTTTGAGACCGAGGGCTTCAACCTCCCGCAGATGCCGGACAAATTCCGCGAGGAGTGGCGCCGGAACGCGAACTGGATCCGGCTGACCTTCCACGCGCGCGCCAACGACCCGGCGCGGCCCTATCTGGACGCCTCAGCCGAGCAGATCCGCGAGGACTACCGCCTGGTGACGCGGGAGATCCGGCGCTTCGCGGGGCCCGAGGTGCTCAGCCCCTTCACCACCGTCCACTGGGGCGAGGCCACGCGGGCCGCGGCGCGGGCGCTGCGCGCCGAGGGTGTGCGCGGGCTGGCGGGCTACTTCGAGGCGCGCGAGGAACTGCCCACGGTCTGCTACTACCTGCCCCTGGCGCAGTGGACCTACCTGGCGGGACGCGACTACTGGCACGACACCAGCGAGGACCTCATCTACATCCGCCACGACCTGGTGGTCAACACCGTGCCGCTGGAGCAGGTCGTCCCGCGCCTGGAGCGGCTGGCCGCGGATCCGCACCAGTCCGAGGTGCTGGAGTTGATGATCCACGAACAGTACTTCTACCCGGACTACAAGGCCTATCAGCCCGACTTCCGGCAGAAGGTCGAGCGCGCCCTCCAGTGGGTCGCCGAGCGCGGCTACCGCCCGGTGTTCTTCGAGGAGGGCTACCTGGGCGCCCCGCGGCGCTGAGTCATGACGATCCGCCTGGCGCTTGCGCTGTGCCTGGTCGCGGTGGCCGCGCGGGCCGAAGTATCGCGCTTTCACCCGCGCGTCTACGTGCGCCACGACGCGGCGCGGGTGGGCCGGGGCATTACCGTGAAGCAGCTCCAGGCGCGCCTCAAGGACCCCGCGTACTCACGCTGGCGCGCCCCCGATCCGGGCCGCGGCGCGGCCGCCGCCATGGAGCGGGCTGCGCGATACCTCGAGACCGGTGACGGCGCCGATCTGGCCGCCGTGCGTGACTTCCTGGCCACCCATACCTACTCCTATGAGAAGAACGACGTGGGCGGCTTTCTCGCCGGGGCCGAAATGGCGGCGGCGTTCGACTGGATCTATCACGGGCTAAGTGATGCCCAGCGCGCAGCGGCCCTGGCTAATGTCCTCACCACCGCGGAAAGCTCGCACCGGTTTCTCCGCCGGGGCGGGCCGGACATCAACCACAACTACACCTACATGGCCCTGAACACCATCGCAGTGTGCGGCCTGGTGATGCACGGAGAGGCGGAGCCGTACGGCTCAAAGGCCGCCGAGTACCTGGCCCTGGCACGCCAGATGATGGAAGGACCGGGCCGGGTCATCGACACCTGGAGGGCGCGCCAGGGCGCGTGGGGAGAGGGCAGTCACTACACCTTTCACGAGACGCTGCGGACGCTGGTGCTTATGCTTCAGGCATACCGCACCGCGAGCGACACCGATTACTTCGGGCGGCTGGACATGTCCGGGGCCGGCCGCTACCTGGTGGCCTGCACCCGGCCCGACATGACCTTCGAGCGGACTGGCGACACGTCGGCCAACCGCGTGCAGGCGGCGCTGACCGTGCCGCTTACCGTGGAGATGCTGGCCGCGGGCCTGCGCGACGCCGCTGAAGCAGCGCGCCTGCGGTCGTTCTCCCGGGCGTTGCTGGAAGCATACGGCGAAAGAGCGGTCCACCCCGCCTTCGGCTGGGGCATGCGCATGTTCTTCGACCCGCGGGCGCGGCTCACGCCGTCTTACCAGACCCTCCCCCTGGCGATGCGGCTCGGCGCGGGCACGGATGAACACATCATGCTGCGCAACGGCTGGCGGGAAGGGAGCACGCTGATAACGATCCTGGCCGGCGATCACTACACCGACCACCAGCACTTCGACAAGGGACAGTTCCTCATCTACCACCGCGGCGGGCTGACCGTGGACAGCGGCGCCTACGATGGCATGTACAAGCCCAACCAGCACCCCAACGAGTACGGCCAGCGGACCCTGGCGCACAACTGCGTGCTGGTTTACGATCCCGGCGAACGCCTTCCCAAGGGCTACACCAACGACGGCGGGCAGCGCGTGCTGCGGGGATTGCAGCACCATGACGACTGGCGGGAGTACCTGGCGCACCGCGACCGGGAGCACCTCAATACCGCCGCGGTGCTGGCCTGCGATCTGGACCCGGCAAACCGCTACCACTACGTCCGGGCGGACCTGAAGGGCGCGTACGGCGGCAAGGTCACTCGCTATGACCGGCAGTTCGTCTACCTGCCGGCCCAGGACTACCTGGTGATTCTTGACCGCGTGAACGCGGCCAGCGCGGAATTCAGGAAGCGCTGGCTGCTGCACTTCCAGGAGCAGCCGGAGATTGACGGGACGCTGCCTGAACCCGGCGTGCGGGAGTTCGTTGGCGCGCGGCTGGTGACCGCCCGCCGCCGTGGTGAATTCGACGCCGGCGGAAGGCGGTTCACCTACGACGGCGTGCTCTTCGTCCACGCGCTGCTGCCGGCCGAGCGCTCGGTTGTCTCCGTCGGCGGGCCGGGATACGAGTTCTACAACGCCTTCAGTGGAGTCAACTACCCCGTGTCGCGGGCGGCCGTTGCAGCCGAAACGCGCGAAGCCGGAAACTGGCGCGTCGAGACGGCGCCGAACCGGCCATCCCTCGAGGATCAGTTTCTGCACGCGCTCGAGATGCGCAGCGGGGCCTCCGCCATGCCGACCGAGACTCGGCTGGTCTCCACCGCCGGCGTCACCGGTGTTCACTTCGCCGCGCCGCGCGAGAACCAGGTGGTGCTGTTCGCGGACGAGGGGGAGTTGCCGCTGGCCTACGAGGTCACGACGACGGCCCCTTGCGCCCACCTGCTGGCCGGGCTGGCGGCCGGCCAGCGCGTGGCAGTGGAAGTGAACGGTCGGCGGCTGCGCCCGGTGCGCGTCAGCCCGCAGGGCGTGCTGGTGATTCGCGACGCCGGGAGAGGGGCACGACGCATCGTGGTGCGTGGGCCTGGGAAGAGTTAGCCCGGCAGATCCAGTTGCACTCGCAGGGCGCGCTCGACGGCGCGCAGGTCGTCGGTCGTCAGCACGCCAATACGTGCCTTCAAGCGCTGCTTGCTTACCGTGGCAATCTGGTCAGCCATGGCCTTTCGCGGCGCGCCTTCAAGGGTGACGTACGCCTCGCAGGGGTAGAGCCGAGAGACGTTTGAGGTCAAGGGCACGACCTGAACCCGATTCAAGGCACAGTTGGCCGCGTCCGTGCTCACGATAACCGCGGGCCTGGTCTTACGGACCTCGCCTCCCAGCGAGGGATCGAAGCTGACCCACCACAC
>VFZS01000021.1 GCA_016871095.1 Acidobacteriota bacterium | reverse complement strand
TAGCTGCTCCGCCGCCGGCGCCAGCAGGGCCAGCAGCAGCAACGCGACAAGCAGGCGGCATACACGGGACATCCTCCGTAGTATAGCGGCCCGGCGCGGCCTCTCCGGTAGTACCATGAGGACTATGCTGCGCACACTGACACTGACTGTATGGTTCGCTCTGGCCGTCTTCGCGGCCGCGCCGGGCGAGGAGGAACTGCGGCAGGTCGAGAAGGCCTGGGCCGCCGCCGTCGAGAAGAACGATCTGGCCGCGCTCGAGCGCTTCTTGGGCGAGCGGCTGATCTACACCCACTCGACCGGCGTCATCGAGGACAAGAAGGAGTATCTGGAGCGCCTGCGCAAAGGCGCGCAACGCTACGACCTGATCGAGCACTCCAGCATGAACATCCGCGCCTATGGGGACTCCGGCGTGGTGGCTTCCAGGGTGCGCATGAAGGGCATCTCCAACCGTCAGCCCTTCGACAACCAGTTACTGATGCTTCACGTATGGATCAAGCAGGGCGGCCGCTGGCAACTGGTGGCCCACCAGACCACCCGGTTGCAGTAAGCGTTCAACCCAGAGGCCTGCCATACTGTCAGGGGAGGGTACGATGCAACCTGAGCAGGCACGATTCCTGTTGAACTACCTCATGGCGCAGGTGGACGACGAGTCCGGCACCACCAAGAAGGTGCTGGCCGCCATCCCCGAGGACAAGACGGACTACCGCCCGCATCCCGTGGCCAAGACCGCCATGGAGCTGGCGTGGCACACCGCCTCCAGTGACCTGTGGTTTCTGGGCGGCATCATTCAGGGCGAGTTCTCCATGAGCGAGGAGGAGGGCAAGATGCCCGCCGAGGTCGCCAGCGTGGCGGACCTGGTCAAGTTCTACGACGCCAAGATGGGACCGCTGCTCACGCAGGCCAAGGCGCTCAGCGACGAACAGTTGCTGAAGCCGATTTCCTTCTTCGGCATCATGACCCAGCCGGCGGTGACGTATCTGTCGTTCCTGCTGATGCACACCATCCACCACCGCGGGCAGCTTTCGACCTACCTGCGCGCCATGGGCGCCAAGGTGCCCTCGGTGTATGGCGGCAGCGCCGACGAGCCGTTCCAGCCGCCGGCTTAATCCCGTGACCGCCTCATGAAGTTCGCGCCCATCCCTGCGCACGCCCGTGTTGGCTGACGGCCTAAGGGTTCGGGAAGGCGCCGAACCAAGCGGGCACGGGACTAGTCCAGCACGATCCGGCGGCCCACGCCCGCGCCCGGCCCTTCGCCAAAGGCCTCGCGGAACATCTTGACGGCCAGATCGCCCGAGCAGTGAGTGGCCAGGGCCATGGCCACGTTCAGCCGCTTCAGTTCGGAGATGGCGCCCTGGATCTGTTCGGGGCTTTGCTGGAGCATGTGAAATCCGCCCAGCACCAGGCGCACCGGGCGGGCGCCGCGCTGCGTCACTGCGACCTCCACCATCTTCACAATCCCGGGGTGGCTGCACCCGGTCAGAACCACCAGGCCTTTCGGGGTGTCGATGACCATCGCCTGCTCGGTCACCGGACCCGCGATGATACCGGTCGAGTAGACCCCAGGCACGACCTCAAAAGGCCCCGGCTTCTTAGGTTCATGCACCACCAGGCGGGGGTGCGCGGCCCGCAGGCTGCTCAGCCCGCCCGTGTGGTCGCCGTGGGCGTGGCTGATCACCACCTGCTCGATCGTGGCCGGGTCGATCTTGAGCTTGCGCAGGTGCTCGAGGAACAGCTCAGCCTTCGTCCCGGTGTCGAGCAGGACACGCCGGCCGTGGTGCGTAACCAGGGCGGCGAAACCCCAGTGCGCGGTCAGGCCCGGCTCGGCGGCCACGTTGTCGTACAGGATCAGGATTTCGGTGGGTGAGGATCGCGGCGCTGCCAGCGCCGCCGTTGACAGCAACAGCAGAAGAACGAGTTTCATTCAGGTTACCTTCCGTTTGCGGTAGTCCGGGACGCCCCAGATGCGGATCAGCGCGCACATTTCGAACAGGCGGGAGAGCGCCCGCTCGCCGATGTGTTCGCCCAGGGTGCGCCTGTACTCGACTTGCGCCACGCCGGGGGTGCGCTGGACCACCGTGTCGCCGGCGTCGGGCTCCCGCAGGTTGGTGGTGGCGATCAGCGGCCGCTGGTGGTTGCAGCGGTGAGTGATGAGGGAGGTCACGGTGTCCTCCACCCAGTCGGTGACGCGGTGCGCGCCCAGGTCGTCCAGCAGCAGGACCTCCGCTTCCAGCGCCGAGCGGTACACCTCGCGGTTGCTGGCCCCGGACGCGGCGTCGTAGCCGGAGCGTATCCGCTCCAGCAGCTCCTGGTAGCCGAAGAAAACGCCCTGGAAGCCCCGCGTGATCAGCATCCGTAGCGCCGCCACGGCCAGGTGGGTCTTGCCGGTGCCGGGATCCCCCATCAGCAGCAGCCCGGGTCGGGGCACGTCGGGAAAGCGAGTGGCGTAGGTGAGCACTTCGCACATGGCGAATTCGAGCGCCCGCTTGGCGTGCGGATTGTCGTCCGGCAGCCGGAAGTTGTCCAGCGAGGCCCCGGCATAGCGTGGCGGGATGCCGGCTCTATCCAGCAAAGCCCTGGCGCTGGCTGGAACCGCGCACCCGCAGCGCTCCGCCGCCGACAGGCCCTCCCGCTCGACGATGGTCCACCCCGAACCGCCGCACTTCCCGCACGCCGCTTCCACCATGTCTCCCTATTATGCGCCAGCAGGCCCCGCCATGACATGCTATGGTTTGAAAGAGCAGCCGCCGATGGGGGCACGGTCCACTCAGGAATCCTTGAAGAAGCCCGGCCTGCGGCTCACCCGCCAGCGGCGCATCCTGCTCGAGCTGATCGACCGCTCCGGCCATCACCTGGACGCCGAGCATCTCTACCGCCTGGCCAAGGAGCGCGACCCCGGCATCAACCGCGTCACCGTCTACCGCACCCTCAAGCTGCTCAAGCAGGGACAACTGGTGGACGAGCTGGACCTCATGCACTACGACGGGGACCAGCACTACTACGAGACCCGCCTGAAGCAGGAGCACGCCCACATGGTGTGCCTGCGCTGCGGAAAGGTCGAGGAGTTCTTCGGAGATCCGTTGCGCAAGCTGCGGCGCGAGATCGAGACCCATTTCGGGTTCCAGATCCTGGTGGCGCGCACCGAGGTGGGCGGCTATTGCGCCCACTGCCAGGTCCTGCGCGTCCGGGAGATGCAGGAAGCCGCCGCGCAAGCGCCGCCGCCCGCGCCACCGGCGCGGCGGAGACGCTGATGGCAGCCGCGCTCGAAGTGGTAAGCCCCTCGGGCCACCGCACCCGCGTGGCCCTCCAGCCGCTGCCCTTCCACATCGGAAGGACCGGGGCCAACGAGCTGCCGCTGCGCGACACCCGCATCTCGCGCCGCCACGCGCGCATCGTCGAGGAAGGCGGCGCCTACTTCATCGAGGATCTCGAGTCCCGCTACGGGGTGTTCGTCAATGGCGCGCGCGTGGAACGGCAGCAGCTCGCGCCCGCGGACCGCATCGAGTTCGGCTTTGCCGACTCCTACCAGCTTGTGTTCAGCGTGGAGGAGGGCGCACTCGAAACCGGCGCCGGCGGGCTGGCCCGGCTGCGGGCCACCCTCGAGCTGGCCCGCGCCATGCAAGCGGCGCTGTCCACCGACGACGTGCTGGACATGCTGGTGCGCGCGGCGCTGGAGGTGACCGGCTGCGAGCGCGGCTTCCTGCTGCTGCGGCAGGGAGATGACCTGACGGTGCGCGTGGCGCGCGGCCGCGCCGGTCCGTTGCCGCCGGGCGAGCTGCGTGTCCCCACGCGCTTGCTGCTGCGCGCCCTCGAGGAGCGCCGCGAATTCCTCTCGATGAGCTTCGACCCCTCGGGCGGAGGTGAGCGCAGCGTAGCCGACCTCGAGCTGCGCAGCGTGCTGGCCCTGCCTGTGGTGCGCATCCGCGCCGGCGGGCCGGAGGAGACGGGTGTGCTCTCGGCCGCCGAGGAGACGGCGGGTTTGCTCTACCTGGATTCGCGCGGCCTTCCGGGCGAGCTGCCGGGCGGCAGCCGCGAGACGCTGGCCACGCTGGCGCTGGAAGCCTCGATCGTGCTCGAGAACGCCCGCCTGCTCGAGGAGCTCTGGGCACGCCAGCGCGCCGAGGAGGAGCTGCGCATCGCCCGGCGCCTCCAGGAGAGCCTCCTCCCGCGCGCCCTGCCCGAAGGGGGCTGGCTGCGGGCCGCGGGGTCCAACCGGTCCTCGCTCCAGGTGGCGGGCGACTTCTTCGACGTGCGGCCGGTGGGTCCCTCGGGCTGGGTTTCGGTGGTGGCGGATGTCTCCGGCAAGGGCATGGGCGCGGCGCTGCTGGCGGCGCTGCTCGAGGGCATGTTCCTGGCCGCCCCCTACAGCCTCCTGTCACTGGAAGAGATGATGCCCCGGGTCAACCGCTTCCTGCTGGACCGCACCCAGGGCGAGCAGTACGCGACCGTCTTCTACTGCGCCCTGGACGACGCGGGACTGCTGCGCTGGGTCAACGCGGGCCATCCTCCGGCGCTGCGGGTGCGCCCCTCGGGGGAACTCGAGGACCTGCCCGCCGGCGGACCTCCCCTGGGCCTGCTCGAGGAGGCAGTTTGGGCGATCGAGCACACCCAACTGGAGCCTGGCGACAAACTCGTCATTTACACCGACGGGCTGGCCGAGGCCTGCAACGCGGAAGGCGATTTCTTCTTTCGGAAGCGGCTGCGGCCACTGCTCCGCACCCGCGCCGGCGATTCCTGCCGCGACCTGCATGACGCCCTGGTGGCCGCGGTGCGCGAATTCACCGCAGACGCTCCGCCGCGCGACGACATCACCGTGCTGGTGCTCGAGCTGGCCGCGGATCGGGAGTGAGCGCGACGAGCAGCGCGGCCCCGGCAGCCAGCGTCGCGCCCATCCAGAAAGGAGCCGGCGCGCCGAACCGTTGCCACAGCCATCCGGCTACGGAGCTGGCCACAAACGCGGTCAGGCCCACCGCCATCGAGTAGACACCCAGCGCGGTGGCCCGCTGCTCGGCGGGCGCCAGATCCACCACGAAGGCCCGCGAGACGCCGTCGGTCAATCCCATGTAGAGGCCGTAGAGGGGGAACAGCAGCCACAGCCAGCGCGCCTCCGGAGCCGCCGCGAACCCGCCGTACGCCATGGCGAACAATCCCAGCCCCGCCGCCAGCACTCGCCGCCGCCCCAGCCGGTCCGAGAGTTGCCCCGCGGGATAGGCCGATGCCACGTACACCAGGTTGAATGCGACGAACAGCAAAACGATCCGACTGACGCCGTAGCCGAGATGCTGCGCCCGCAGGAACAGGAATACGTCCGAAGAGTTGCCCAGGGCGAACAGCAGCATGATGAAGAGGAAGCGGCGAAACAGCGGGATCTCAGCCAGCCGAAGCGGGCCTGCCCGCCCCGGGGCGCTCGCGGCCGTCCGCCCCGTGTCACTCACGGCTCCCAGCAGGGCCACCCCCAGCGCCGCCGGAACGAAGGCGGCCACGAACAGCGCGCGGTAGTCGTGCTGAAAGGCCGCCAGCAGCGGCAGCGCCAGCAGGGGGCCCAGCACCGCGCCGGTCTGGTCGGCGCTGCGGTGGAATCCGAAGGCCCGCCCGCGCAACTCGCCGGGACTGGAGTCTGCGATCAGCGCGTCGCGGGGCGCGCCGCGGAGCCCCTTGCCCAGGCGGTCCAGCACCCGCGCCACCAGCACCAGCGGCCAGCCGCCTGCCAGCGCCAGTAGCGGCTTGGTGAGCGCCGCCAGCCCGTAGCCGCCGATCACCAGCGGCTTGCGGCGCCCCACCCGGTCCGAAACCCAGCCCGACAGTCCCTTGAACAGGCTGGCTGTGGCTTCCGCCAGGCCTTCGATCACCCCGATCACCGTCACCGGCGCGCGCAGCGTCTGCGCCAGGAACAGCGGGATCAGCGGGTAGATCATCTCGGTGGAGGCGTCCGTGGCCAGGCTGACCAGCCCCAGCAGGAACACGTTGCGCGTAATGCCCGGAATGGGCGATCCCCGCAAGGCGTCATCCGAAGGCAGCGGCATCTGCTCTCAGTGTAGTGCGGGTATAATTCGAAGTGAGGGCATCATGGCGGCGAAGGTCTTGGTCAGCGTCGAGGAGTACCTGGGGTCGAGTTTCGACGGAGCGGACTGCGAGTACCTCGATGGGGAGATTGTGGAGCGCAACATGGGGGAGATGCCGCATAGCACTATCCAGAAGATCCTGATGTTCCTGTTGACCCAGTTGGAGCCGCACCTGGGCATCCAGGTACAACCTGAGATCCGGATTCAGACCGGCCCGCGCCGTTACCGTGTGGCTGATATCGCCGTCTGGCGTGCGGGCTGCATCGGCGAGCGCATCCCCACCGTCCCTCCTTTCTTGGTAATTGAGATCTTGTCGCCCGAGGACCGCATGGTGCGCATGCAGCCTAAGATCCGCGAGTACCTCGACCACGGCGCCGAGTGGATCTGGCTCGTCGATCCAGACGAGCGGCAGGCCCTCTGCTACTCACAACAGAACCCCGCCGGATGGGCCTGTGACGTGCTCAGGACCGAGGACCCGGCCCTCGAAATCGCATTGGAGACGGTGCTGGCCGGGAAGCTGTAGGCGGTGCTGAAAAACTCGCTGGTCAAGCTAAAGCTTAACCCACGAGGCTCGTAACGGCTTGAGCATGCGTGTGGGACATGCTTCAGCTTGTCTGTCCCGATGGCCGGGAGCGAGTTTTTCAGCACCGTCTGTAGTGTGTTACTGCACCGGGGTGCCGTAGGGGATGAGGGTCTTGACGCGCTCGGCGGTGTCAAGGCGGGCGATCTTCCAGCCCCCGGAGACCTTCTCCAGGTACATGGTCTGGGCCTCGTTGCGGTCCTGGTAGACGTACTCGACGCGCAGGCGCACCTCGCGATCGGTCAGCGGCTGCGGCTCCAGGATGGCGATCCCCTTGATGGGCGCGTTGAACTCCTTCAGGTAAGCGGCAAACGCCGTCTCACCCTTCTCCGCAATGGCCTGGCGGAGCGTCACTTCCATCTGGCCGGTGTGAGCGGCCAGGTAC
Source organism: Acidobacteriota bacterium (assembly GCA_016871095.1). Lineage (GTDB taxonomy): Bacteria > Acidobacteriota > Terriglobia > Bryobacterales > Bryobacteraceae > VFZS01. The sequence continues at coordinate 12,765 of VFZS01000021.1, read as the reverse complement.
TTGCGCACATTGCCCTCGCGCGCCGCGTCCAGCATGGCGTACACGGCATCCTGGGGACCGGGTTCGCTGTTCGGCGCGCGCGAGAACAGGCCGCGCATGCTCCAGCCGCCGCGCTGCGCCACCACCACCGCCAGCGCCGCGGCCAGCACCGCCAGCGTTATAAGTTGCGCTTGGCGCTGCCGCGTCATTTCACCGGCGCCGGCTCGGCCCCCTTGCGGATGATTGTCAGATCGATGTTGCCGCTCCTGTCCACGATGAGCTTCTTGATCCTGGGCAGGATCTGCTCCATGGCCTCGACGTAGAGCCGATGCCCGTTGACCTCGCCGGCACGGGCATATTCGGCGGCTACCTGAGTGAAGCGGGAGGCATCGCCGAGGGCTTCGTTGATCTTGCGCTGCCTGTACGCCGCCGCCGCCTCCCGTAGTTGCTGGGCCTCGCCGCGGGCCTTGGGGATGACGTCGTTGGCGTAGCCCTGGGATTCGCTGACGATCCGCGCGGAGTCGGCGCGCGCGCCGGCCACGTCACGGAACGCATCGGCGGCCTCGGGCGGCGGCCCGGCGCTCTCGAGGTTCACCGTCGAGATGCGCACGCCCAGCCGGTACTCGTTGAGCCGTTGCTGCGCCGCCCCGCGCACCTCCTCCTGAAGGGCGGCTTTCTCGGTGGTCAGGACCGCGTCCACGCCGCGCCGCGCCACCCGCCGCGCCAGCTCCGCCTCGACCACCGCGCCGACCATCCTGGCCACTTCCTGAGCCTGGAACAGGTACTCGACCGGCAGACCCACCGAGTACTGCGCCACTACCCGCAGGTAGATGATGTTCTGATCGCCGGTGAGGAACTGCGCCGCCAGCGGCTGCGTGCGGCCCAGCACTCCGTCAGTGATGTCGCCGCCCACCACCTGCCGCTGGAGTTGCTGCACCTTGAGCCGGGTCACCCGGTCGATGGGCCAGGGCAGCGACAGGTGAATGCCCGGCATCACCCGCGGCGCCACCACCTTGCCGAAGCGGGTCTCGACGGCCTGCTGGTCCGCCGGCACGATGTAGACGCTGGAGAGCAGCCACAGTCCGAGCGCGGCGAGCGCGATGCGTTGCGGCGTCCACCACCGCAGGCTCTTCAGAGCCGGCGGGGCGCGCCGCTGGGCGGGCCGCGGCGCTGTTTCCAGCAGGCTCATTGCACCCCGCTTTCGCCACGCATCAGCACTTTGAGCAGCTCGGAGTCCGTGCTGAGGATGGCCGTGGTCTTGTCGTCCAGGATCTTCTTGTAGGCTTCCAGGGTGCGCAGCAGCTTGTAGAAGCGCGGATTGCGCGAATAGGCCTGGCTGTAAACGCGGGTGGATTCAGCGTCGCCCTCGCCCTTGACCTTCTCCGCCTCTTTGTAAGCGGCCGAGAGGATCTCCTCGCGCTGGCGGTCGGCGTCGGCGCGGATGCGCAGGGCCTGCTCCTCGCCCTCGGCGCGGTACTGGCGCGCGATGCGCTCGCGCTCGGCCCGCATGCGGGCGTAGACGCTCTGCTTGTTCTGCTCGGGCAGGTTCAGCCGCTTGATGCGCACGTCGATCACGCGCAGCCCGTACTGCGCCAGGGCGGCCCCGTCGGCGGCCTCGGTAAGCTCGTCGAACATCTCCTGGGCGTGCAGCTTCTCGGCGCCCACCGTGACTATGCTCTCGAAGTCGTGCGTGCCCACCAGCGCGGACAAACCCGCCCACACCACGTCGTGCAGCCGCATCTCGGCGGCTACCGCGTCGCCCACCGTCTCGACGAAGCGTTGCGGATTCTCGATCCGCCAGGCCACGTAGCTTTCGATCAGCAGGTTCTTCTTGTCGCGGGTGAGGAACTCCGAAGGCCGGGGATTGTAAATGCGCAGACGCCGGTCGAAGTAGGTCGCGCTCTGGAAGAACCACTTGGCGTGCAGGCCCGCGGTGGTGACGGCGCCCACCGGCTTGCCGAACTGCGTGATCAGGGCGAACTCGGTCTCGCGCACGGAGAACAAGGTCAGCCACAGCAGCAGCACGAGGACCGCCGCCCCGGCGGCACGGTAGTGTTGCTTGGTCAGTTTCATCTTCCCTCCGGCGCGAACTCCCGCGGCGGCGTGATCAGCGGCGCCGCGGATGGAGCGACCTCAACGCCCTCGTCCAGCAGCAGCAAGTGGCGGCGGCCCCGGCTCGAATCCACGATCAGCTTGCGCTTGCCGGGCAGGATCTGTTCGATGGTTTCCAGGTACAGCCGCGTCTCGGTGGTTCCGGGCGCGGCGCGGAATGCCTGCTCGGCCTGGTTGAAGCGCGCGGCGTCGCCCGCCGCCCGGTTCTTCTTGCCCGCCGAGTAACCGGCCGCGTTGAGCTGCCGCGCCTCGGCGTTGCCGCGCGCCAGCGCCACCTGCTCGTTGCGGTAGGCCTCGGCTTCGTTGATCAGCCGGTTCTTTTCCTCGACCGCCCCGGAGACATCGCGGAAAGCGTCCACCACCTCGAGCGACGGATGCACGTCCAGCAGCTTCACCCGCAGCACGCGGACCCCGGCCTGGTAGCGGTCCAGCCGCTGCTGCAACCGCTGGCGGGCCTGCTGCTCGATGTCCTGCCGCCCCACGGTGAGGATGTCGTCGATGGGCCGCGTGGTCACGATTGATTGCAGCACCGACTCGGCGGCGGCGCGGACAGTCACCTCGCCGTCCCACTGGCGATAGAGGTAGTCGTCCGGCCGGGCAAGCTGGTAGTGCACCGTAGCGTTTACCTCGAGCATGTTCTGATCGCCGGTCAACATCAGCGACTCCTCCGGCTTGCGCTGGAACCGCCCGGCGCGATGCTGCACGTTCCACTCGTAAGCGGCCGGCTCAAGTTCCGGCCGCGGCGCGCTCGAGCGGAAGCCCACCTCGACGACGCGCACCCGCTCGGACTGGATGCGGGTCAGCCGCTCCAGCGGCCAGGGCAGCTTGTAGTGCAATCCCGGACCACGCAAGGGTAGCTGCTTCTTGCCGAGCAGCTCCACCAGCCCGGTCTGGTCCGGACTCAGCACGTAGAATCCGTTAAGGAACACCAGGCTCACCGCGGCGATCGCCGCCGGACCGGCCAGTTGCCGCCGCCGCGCGACCAGGAAGTTGAAGCCCGCCTTGGGGTCGATGGAAGAGGCCAGACGGCGGACTCGGTCCAACACACGGGTGAAGCGGCAGGCGAAAGCGCCTGCCCCACGTGCCTTCGGTTCGCCGCGCAGCAGCCGCAGCGAGTTCAGCATCACCAGCAGCGCGCCCGCCTGGTGCGTTACCGCCGCCGCCAGCGGCCCCAGCCTCCCGGTGGCCGCCGCCAGCACGCCCAACACGTTCACCAGGGCGGCGAAGACGATGATGTTCTGCCAGGCCACCGTCACCGCCCGGCGGCTCCATTCGAACAGCCTGGGCAGCCGCTCCAGCGAATGCGGCAGGTAGACCACGTCGGCGGCCTCGGCGGTGATGTCGGCGGCGCCGGCCACCGCCACGCCTACGTGCGCGGCGGCCAGCGCGGGGGCGTCGTTGATGCCGTCGCCCACCATGGCCACCCTGCGGCCCCGCGAAGCCAGGCCGCGGATGCGATCCAGTTTCTGCTCGGGCAGCAGCTCGGCTTCGACTTCCGGGATGCCGATCTCCCGCGCGATGGCCTCCGCCGCCCGGCGGCGGTCGCCGGTGAGCATAACCTGCTGGGTGATGCCCAGGTGTTCGAGCGCGTGACATGCTTCACGGATACCCTCGCGGATGCGGTCCCGCAGCAGGATGGCGCCCGCCAGGCGCTCGCCGTCGGCCACCAGCACGGCGGTGGCGCCGAGGCGATCGGCCTCCTCCAGCAAGGGCTCGGCCCCGGTGATGCCGTGCTCGGCCAGGAAAGCGGCGCTGCCGGCCCGCACCGTGCGCCCGCCCAGCGTGCATACGGCCCCGCGTCCGGCCAGCACGTGTGCGTCCTCGGGGTCCGGCACGCTCAACCCGCGGCGGCGCGCCTCCTCCACGATGACCCGCGCCAGCACGTGGCTGGAGCCGCGCTCGGCCGCAGCGGCCAGCGCCAGCAGGGCGTCATCATCCCCCTCCGGCGAGAGGATCTTGACGATGGCGAAGCGGCCTTCCGTCACCGTGCCGGTCTTGTCGAACATGACCGCGTCCACCTTGGCCGCCTGCTGAAGATGGGCCCCGCCGCGTACCAGAATGCCGCGCCGCGCCAAGCCGCCGATAGCGGCCACCATGGCTGCGGGCGTGGCCAGGATCAGGGCGCAGGGACAGGCCACGATCAGCACGGACACGGTGCGCAGCCAGTCGCGCGAGAAGTAGAAGGTGAGCGCGGCGGCCACCAGCACGGCGGGCAGGAAGTAGCGGGCCCAGCGGTCGGCCAGCCGCTCGATGGGAGCGCGCTGGCCGCGGGCCTCTTCCACCAGCTTGATCACCCGCGCCAGAGTGGTCTCGCCGCCGGCCCGCGTGACCTCGATGCGCAGCAGGCCGTGGCCGTTCAAGGTCCCGGAGAAAACCTCGTCGCCGCTCTGCTTCTCGCGCGGCAGCGGCTCGCCGGTGATGGTGCTTTCGTCGATGGCGGAAGCGCCCTGGCGGACCAGGCCGTCGGCCGGGATACGCTCGCCAGCGCGCACCTCGATGAAATCGCCGGGCTCCAGCGTGGCGGCCTCCACCTCGATCTCCGCGCCGTCGCGGATCAGGCGGGCGCGCCGGGGAAGCTGCTCGACGAAGCGGTGTATGGCCGCTTCGGTGCGTCCCGCGGCGTATCCTTCGAGGCCCTCGCCCACCAGCATGATGAACATGGCCTCGGCCGCGGCCAGGTACTCGCCTATCGCCAGGGCGGCCACCGCCGCGATGCAGATGGCCAGGTCCGCCGACAACTTCTTCTCCAGCAGCGCGGAGACGGCGTTGTGGAAGATGCGATACCCGGCCACCAGGGTCAGGATCGCCGCCGTGTCGATGCCGAAGACCGACCGAAAAACCCCCAGCAGGTTGAGCAGCAGGAGCAGGCCCACAAAGGCCGCGAAGCCAAACTGCGCCAGCAGATGGCGGCCCTCTTCGCCAGGGGTGTGGGGAGGCCGGTGAACGTGCACTTCGAATCCTCTATGCTGGGTGAATAGGTATTGTATGCCATTCGCTTCCATCCCCGAGGCCCTGGAGGAATTGCGCGCCGGGCGCATGCTGGTGGTGGTGGACGACGAGGATCGCGAGAACGAAGGCGATCTGACCATCGCGGCCGAGAAAACCACCGCCGAGGTGGTGAACTTCATGGCGGTACACGGGCGCGGGCTGGTGTGCCTGGCCTTGACGGGGGAACGCTGCGAAGAGCTGCATCTGCGGCCCATGTCGGCGGAGAACACCTCGCGCTTCGGCACGGCCTTCTGCGAGTCGATCGACGCGCGGGAGGGGACCACCACGGGCATCTCCGCCGCCGACCGCGCGCTCACCATCCGCCTGGCCATCGATCCGGCCGCCCGGCCCTCCGACCTCTCCCGCCCCGGCCACGTCTTCCCCCTGCGCGCCCGCGAGGGAGGCGTGCTGGTGCGCGCCGGGCAGACCGAAGCGGCCGTCGATCTGGCCCGTCTGGCCGGTCTGGCTCCGGCGGGCGTCATCTGCGAAATCATGAACGAAGACGGCACCATGGCCCGGGTGCCGCAGCTCGAGGGGTACAGCCGGCGCCATGGCCTGAGGATGATTTCGGTGGCCGAGCTGATCCGGCACCGCCTGGCGCACGAGCGCATCGTGCGGCGCCTGGCGGAGGGCGCGCTCCCCACCGAGTTCGGAGAGTTTCACACCATCGCCTACGGCGCCAGCACCGATGCGGAAATGCACCTGGCCCTGGTATACGGCGATGTGCAGGGCCGCGAGGGCGTGCTGGTGCGCATGCACTCGCGCTGCATCTACGGCGACGTCTTCGGGGCCTCTTCCTGCGAGTGCAGCCGCATGATCCGCGCGGCGCTGCGGCGGATCGCCGCCGAAGGCGCCGGCGTGCTGGTGTATCTGCACGAGACCGGACCCGGCATCCGGCTGGCCCCGGGAGAGGCCGGACTCGCGCGCCTGGTCACGCACAGCCCGGACTTCAAGCACTACGCCGATGCGGGCGGCCGGCGCCAGCTTCAATACGAGAGCGGCATCGGGGCGCAGATTCTCTGCGACCTGGGCCTGCACACCATCCGCCTGCTCACCAACCATCCCCGCAAGATCGTGGCCCTGGAAGCCTTCGGCATCCAGATCGTAGAGCAGGTGGCGGTGGGGGAGTAGCTGCCCATACCGTTCGCTTCGGGCATGACCACTCGCTTAGGGGCTGTGAAAAAACCGATTCGGCGGTGCGGACGGCAGGCCAAACGGCCTGCCCCACGGTGCAAACAGAGCACTTAGCTCGCCGTGGGACAGGCGGTTTCGCCTGTCCGCCGGTTCTTTCACAGCCCCTTACGCTCGTGGCTCGGATACGGTTCCCGGTGTTCGGAGGCGGTTGCCGAGCCGCGACCGGCAGGGAGCGGTCACGGCCCGGCAAAGTGAACGGAGTCTAGCTCAGAAGGCCAGACGCAGGCCGAAGCGGAACTGGCGCTCGTAGCCGCTGGCGGCGCCGGTGATGGACATGAAGTTGTTGGCGGCCCGGAGTGATCCGTCCGCATTGAGCTGCATGGAGGCCGAACCGGAGCTGGGGTTGTTCCAGCGGACGGTGTTAGTCAGGTTGAAGACTTCGGCGCGAAACTCTGCCTTGACCCGCTCGGTGAGATCGAAGCTCTTGGTGAGGTTGGCGTCGTCGCGCCAGAAGCCCGGACCGTACACCGAGTTGGGGCCCATGGTGCCGAAGCGGAAGACATTCGAGGGGCGGTTGAAGTTGGGATCGCGGAACGACATCGGGTCGTAGTATTGCACGCCCGGGCCGAAGTCCCCGATCTTGCGGAGCGGCGCGATCAGGTCGGCGGTCTGCGAGTTGCCGGGGGCGTTGAGCGAGGCGGCGTTACCGCTGACGGAGAAGGGGGTGCCGGTGTAGGCGTAGAAGATGCTGCTCAGCGTCCAGCCGCCCACGAGACCGTCCAGTATCTTCGAGCTGACGGTGTACTTCTGGCCCTTGCCGACCGGGACGTTCCAGGCGAACGCCATGGTGAACATGTGACGGCGGTCGTAACCCGCAGCGGTGCGATTGCGGCGCATGACGGGTTCCCAGTTGAAGTAGCGCATGCTGGCCCAGCCGTCCTCGTCGGTCAGGTTGATGGCCTTGGACCAGGTATAGGCGCCTTTCAGCAGCAGTCCGCCGGCGAAGCCACGGTTCAGGGCAGCCTGGAGGCTGTGGTAGTTGCCGTCGGCGAAACCGTCCCACATGCTGGCGCCGATGGCGCGGCCTTGAGTGGCGAAGAGCGGCCGGCCAGCGGTGCCCGTGCCGGGAGCGGCGGCGTTGATGTCCCGGTCCGCCATCCAGTGTACGTGGTGGTTGCCTACGTACGCCACATTGCCCACCATGGCGTAAGGCAACTGGCGCTCGATGGTGAAGTTCCAGCTCTGGATGTAGCCGCGGTTGAGATGCCCGGCCCAGGCGCTGCGCGGACCCATGTCGATGGTTGGCGGCAGCGTGATCACGCCCTTGCTGATGTCGGGCGTCGGCACCGGGGGAATGCCGTCCTCCAGCTTGCCAAAATACTCGTAGCCGGTGACGGAGATCGGAACCCAGGAAGCCGTGATGGTCGAGGGATAAAGCCCCCGCAAGGGCCGCGAGAAGGGGAGCGGATCGAAGGTGATGCCGTAACCCGAGCGGATGACCGTCTGCTCATTGAGGCGGAAGGCGAAGCCCACCCGGGGCGCGAACAACCGCTTGGAGGTGGTGATGCCGTTGTTCATGGGGATGCCGCCGAGACCGCCGATGGTCACCAGGTTGGTGCTGGGGCCCCAGCGCTCGATGCCCCTGTCGCCGCGCGTGATCAAGGGATAGTATTCGTAGCGCACGCCCAGATTCAGCGTGAGGCGGCGGCTGACCTGCCAGCGGTCGCGGAAGTACCAGCCGTACTGCCATTCACGCGTCTCCATCATGAGGAACTGCACCGACTTGCTGTAAGATCCGACCAGCCCGAGCAAGGCGGAGGCGTAGCCGTTGGGCGTGCGGGCGGTGCCGCCGGCAACCATGGTGGTGTTGTTGGAGAAGCTGATGGCGCCGCGCGGGTTGGCGGTCTCGGGCTGCCAATGGGTCATGGCGTGGTGCACCAGGTCGAAGCCGAAGCGGATTTCGTGGGCGCTGAGGATCTTGCTGAAGTTGGTCGAATAGGTCTGGCTGCGCTCCCACCGCCACCAGGGCAGCGGGGTGCTCATTTCACCCCAGCCCGTGAAACCCGTGGTGATGGCCGGCATGCCGCTGTACTTGATGTCGTTGGCGTACTGGGCGCCGCCGTTGGTGCCCGGGATCTTCCACACATCCAGTCCGTAGTTCTTGCCGTAAGCGAAACCGAAGGCGGGCTGGTCCAGCCGGGTGTAGCCATACACGCCGTCGAACAGGAACGTTGGCGAAATGGTGTAGTTAAAGCCTACAGTGGGAACCTGTACCGTGGTGGTGCCCCAGCCCGGGTCGGCGCCGCCCACGCCCGGACCGATCAGCTCGTCGAAGGCGGCCTTGCCGTACACGCTGGCGCCCATGCGGCTGTACTTGCCCCAGATGGCCAGCTTCGAGGTGGGGTTGTAGTTGCCCTTGAAGTCGTACTGGTTGCGGTCCAGTTTCTGGGTGCCGGAGACGCCGTAGTTGCTGCTCAGACCCCAGACGTCGTCGGAGGGCTGGTTCGGACCGGGGAGAAGCTTCTGGATGTTGGTGATGATGGAGCTGATCCGGTTGGCGGGGATGATGTTGCCCGCAAAGGGCCTGCGATTTCGGCCCGCGGGGGTGTCGGTCAGCGGGTCATAGATGAGGGTGTAGGATGTCCACTTGGAGAAGTCGCCGGTACGCATCTCGGGGGGCGGGACGCTGAAGTTGCCGGTCACGCCCATGCGCTGATTGGTGCGCTCGAAGCTGCCGAAGTAGAACAGCTTGTTCTTGATAATGGGACCGCCCAGGGTCCCTCCCGCCATGTTGTAGATGCTCTTGGGCAGCGTGGGACGCTCATAGGGCCGGTAGTTGTAGTTGCGGGCCTTGAGGTGCTGGTTGTCGTGGTACCAGAAGCCCACCCCATGCACTTCGTTGGTGCCCGACTTGGTGGCCACCGTAATGGCCGCGCCGCCGGTCATGCCTTGCTCGGCGTCATAGGACGACGTGCTGATGCTTACCGTTTCGATGGACTCGAGGCCCGGCACGTAGGCGGTGTGGTGCGGCAGCCAGAGAAAGATGTTCGAGGCGCCGTCCACGCGGGTGTTGTTGTTGTTCCGGTTGGTGCCGTTCACGTTGGTGGTCAGGGCGCGCCCCGGGGCGCTCATGTAAGTGTTCTGGAAGGCGGAAGGCGTGGCGCCCGGAACCAGGTCGATCAGGCTCTGGTAGTTGCGGAAGTTCGGCAGGGGCAGACTGACAATGGCGTCGGTGGCGATCTCGGCGCGGGTCTCGGACTTGTCGGTCTGGAGGGCCAGCGCCTGAGCCGAGACGGTCACCTGCTCGGTGATCAGGCCCACCTCCAGGCGCACGTTGACGCGCGTGACGGTGTTGATGGTGACCTCAATGCCGGTGCGGTTGGACGTGCGAAAGCCCTGGGCGGTGAACTTCAGCGCGTAGACTCCGGGCAGCAGGTTCAGGACCGAGTACCGGCCCTGGGCGTCGCCAACCACTTCGCGCGTGACGCCGGTCTGTTCGCTGGTCAGGGTGATGGTGGCGCCGGGCACGGATGCCCCGCTGGGATCTTCCACGGTCCCGACGATCGAACCATAAAGTACCTGGGCTTGGACGGGCGCTGTCAGCAGGATGATGGCAGCGCAAGACAGGGCGATTGCTCGGTATCGCATTGACCTCGTACACTCCCACATTGATCTTGCGGGCTTGTCAGCCCAGTTCAGTATATACCCCCGGGCCGACTGTGGTGCAAGTGAGGACGAAACTGCCCGCGGGCGCTCAGCGCTTCTTGAGAGTGACGGTCATCTGGGAGGTGAGCAGGAGGGTGTCGAGCTGGGGATCCTTGGTCACCGCGTCCACGTATTCGGGATTCTCGCCGCGGCTGCCGACGTTGTGTGCCAGGATCAAGCCGCCGGGGCGCAGCAGGGGGAGGAGCCTTACGAGGTAGTCACGGTAGCCCTCTTTGTCGGCGTCGATGAAGATGATGTCGATCGGCCCGGTCAGCTTCTTGATGGTCTCGTGGGCGTCGCCCTCGACCAGGGTGACGATGCCGTCCACTCCGGCCTTGCGGAAACTCTCGCGCGCGGTGGCCGCCCGGCCGGGGTCGATCTCGTGGGTGGTGAGCTTGCCGCCGGTCTTGCGCAGGGCCAGCGCGAACCAGAGTCCGGAGTATCCCGTGGAAGTGCCGATCTCGACGGCGTGCCTGGCGCCGATGGCTTCGGTGAGTAAACGGATCATGCGGCCATCTTCCGGCGGAACGCTCATGACGCGGTCCACTTGCGCGGCGGCGTCCAGAATCCGCTTCTCCGCCTCATCCTTGGCCAGCGGGGCGTTGCCCAGGGCGGAGCCGCCGCGGCCGCCCCCCATGCGGCCCCACGGCCGCTGGGCCTCGAGGCCAACGGCTAGACTCAGCAGGATCGCAACGCCGGTGATAGTCTTCATGGTTGTATTTCGGCTCCTCTGAATGTAACGGCGGCTTCCGACGCGGCGGTGGTTACAACGCTGGGCCGCACGCGCCTAAAAGGCAATGCCGATGAGGATTTCGAGCTGGTGACGCGCCGTTTGCGCGGGGGGTGAGTCGAAGTTGCGCGAGAACCAGCGGGTGTAACGGACCTCGGGGATGACCTTCACTCCGAAATCATCCATCACCTGCACGCCCGCGCCGGCCACCACGCCGGTGATATAGCGGCGGGCCAGAGCGGCCGGGATCTGGATGCAGCATTCGCCGCCGGTTTCGGTGAAGGTGATCACGCCTCCGGCCCGCCGGACGGACAGGCCCCCTTGGAAGAAGCCGCGCGGCCCATAGTCGTGACGGTCCTTGGTGTAGTACCTGCCCAGCACGGGGAACTCCCAGAGGTTGGCGCGGGTCTGCTCGGCGGAGGATCTGAGCGTTCTCTCGTCCCAGGTAGTGGTGGGGTTGTCCGTCCCCGTGCGGGTCTCGGTGTACTTGCGGTAGCCGGTTCGGCGGCCGAGCAGGTCCACGCTAAGGGCGATGCGCTCGGTGAGGGCCACCTGCACGGCGATGCCGCCTCCCGCGCGGCGGGTCTTGGACTCGAGGGTGGACTTGATCTCAGCCGGGCCGACCGGCTCGTTCCGCGTGAGCTCGCTTTCCGGCATGGAGCCCAGGGCGAGCACGCTCAGCCGCCCGCCCAGCGAGAAGCGCCGGACGTAAGCGGGCTCGCGCTCCTCGGCGGGCGCATCCGCGGCCTGCCCGGCCAAGGGCGGGGTCAGAAGGCTGCTGAAGGCTAACAGGGAGATGAGGGTGCTGGTTTTCACGGGGGTGGCCTAAAACTGAAGGCGGATTCCCAGTTGGACCGAGCGCGGTCCGCCCGTCCGGAAGAAGGAGATGCCGCCGCCGCGGGAGGCCTCGCTGAGAGTGCGCGTGGCCACGCCGAAGTTAGGGCTGGCCATGTTGGCGCCCTCGTTGGGCGAGGGATTGGCGAAATTCGGGCGGTTCAGAACATTGAACGCCTGGGCGATGATCGACAGGCTCACTCCTTCGCGCAAGGGCACCTGGCGGCGCACGGAGAGGTCGATCTGGGCCATGGGGAAACCTCGGATGGAGTTGCGGCCCAGGCTCCCCTGCCGGAAATCCGCGGGCGCCACAAAGGCGGCCGGATTGAGCCGCCGTTTCCCCGGGGCCTGAGAATCGTCCAGCCACACGGGCAACCCGGTGTAGTCGGGCCGGACCTGCGCAAACAGGCCGCGTGTAAGTGGGGTGGTCGTGCCCTCCAGGGTCTCGGGGACGGTGGAGATGCCCAGGACATCCAGGGGCAGCCCCGAGCGGGCGGAGAAGACCCAGTCGATGAACCAATCCGAGAAGGCCGGCCGGAGCGCCGCAGCACGGGGAGCGGGGAGGCGGTAGGAGCCGGTGAAGCTGAGGCTGTGCCGCACGTCGAAATCCGAGTTGCCGCGCTCGCTGGTGAACAGGGAACGGAAACCCGCCCCCATGGCCATGTCGTGGGAGGCGGTGTCAATGGAGTGGCCGTAGGTGTAACTGAGCTGGGTTTGCAGGCTGCCGGCCAGGCGGCGGCGGAACTGAATCTGCACGGCGTTGTAGTCGGACTCGGCGCCGTTGGTGGCCAGGCGCAGCATGTCATAGGCGGTGGTGGCCGCGCGGCTGGTCTGGGTCCGCAGCAGGCGCAGGCCGTGCGTGCCGGCATAGCCCAGGCTGACCGCCTGGCCGCGGCCCATGGAGCGTTCCAGCGTCACGTTCCACCGGTACACCATGGGGGATTGAAGCTTGCGCTCGGCCGCGCTGATCAGGCCGTAAGGTGGAAGGGGCGGCAGCGCGGGGGCCAACCGGTCCGCGCTGGCAAGCGGGAACACCGGCAGCACCAGGTTGCGGGAAGCGACGTAGGGCGCTCCGCTGAAGGCCGCCGGGGTGGACCCGTAGCCCAGGTCGTTGAAGACGCCGAGGCCGAGGCGGAGAATCACCTCGCGGCCCGGGACGTCGGAAAGCAAGGTGGCCAGGCCCAGGCGCGGCGCAATGTCGGTCCAGCGGGTATCGTAAAGCGGCAACTGCTGGGTGATGGCGCAGCGTCCCAGATCGTTGTCGCACAAGGCGAAGGGACTCG
>VFZS01000020.1 GCA_016871095.1 Acidobacteriota bacterium | reverse complement strand
GCCGGCATCCTTGCCGGCTTACCTGCCGCGGGCTCCGGGCGCGGCCCAAAGCTGGTTGGAAAACCAGCTCGCAAACCTGGAGGTTCGCCCCACGGAACCGCCAGCAGGGCTTTGGTTGCGGCTATGCCGCGCTGTGGACCAATGGAACTTCTTCGTCGAGCGCGGCTTCGGCCGGGCCTGGCTGCTGGCGGTGGGCTACGTTGGCTCGCACGGTTCTGATTTGCCGTGGCGCGGCTACCCGCTGGGCGGAAACTGGGACATCCCCGATTCGACGCTCCAGAGTTGGCGTGCCGGCTGGTACTCCTCCAGCGGCCTGAGTGACCCCGCCACGGTCCGGATAGCGAACCCGCTTCCGGCGCTGGTCGGACAAGCCGCCGGCACCATCGGTTCGGCCACGATCCCCACGATCGACGCGCAAAAGCCCTACCTCGCTTTGCTGGGGCAGACCATCCTGGCGAACAAAGGGATCAGGGAGCGGTTTGTCAGCGCGAATAGCTGCTTGCGCACCACGGCGACCACTCGCTTACGCTCGTGGCTCGGTCAGAGGCGCCAATGTGGCAAGCGAGCCGCGACCGGCAGGGAGTGGTCTTGGGCGTGTTCTTCACCGCCCCTTCCGGTCGCGGCTCGGAAGCAGATTCCAAACACTAGAGCCTCTCCGGAATCAGTCCCGGAGTACCACGCCGCTGCCGTTCGGTTTCCGGATTCGCCGGGTTGAGCTTGCCCTTGAAGGAGCCCGGGCCCGGCAGGTACAGGAACAGCTTTCCGCCGCGATCACTCTCACCACAGAAGACGGTTCCGTCCACGGCGACCGCGATGGCGTCGAACTGATAGGCTCGGTGCGAGTAGTACGGGCTCCGGTCCACAGCAAACGGACCAAGGTCGCTGAAGCCGCCGTTCCCGTTCAGATCCCAGGCGTGCAGCTTGCAGGATCGCTCGAACTCGCCGCTGATGAGATAGAGACTGCCGTCCTTTCCGGCGGCCATGCCGCGCAGGCGCCGCATCACGCGCGGCTTGCCGAGCACCACCGTATCGTCATTCTTGAAATCGAGCCGGATGAGGTACCCGTCGTTGGTGCCGGCGTAGACGTTGCCGCGGGAGTCGGTTTCAAACGCCTCAATTACCGGGTAGTCGTAGGAGCTTAGCCCTTCCCAGTACTCGCCCGGCAGCCGCATGAAGGTCGGCTCGATCTTCCCAGTGTTCGGGCTGTAGCGCACGATGAAGCCGTTATCGCCCGAGGTGTAGACGTCACCGGTCTTCGGGTGGCAATACAGCGCTCTGGGAACGCTCCGCCAGTGCCGTTCGGGTCCGCTGTAAACCTTGTGGGTCAGGAACTCACCCAGGTCCTTGGTCGTTCTGGAGGCGAGATCGAAAACAAAGAAGTGCGCGTCGGGATAGGTGATGCCGTAGATCTTAGACTTATCCGGGCTCAACGCCATCGCGTAGATGGTATTATGTGGAACCGGGACGCCCAGGTCCTCGAGCAGGGCCGGGGAATCGTTGGTGTAACGCTCTACATCGCCTCTCATGGGATCGTACCGGTAAATATGGCCGCCGGCGAAGTCTCTGTACGGCGCGGTGATGTCCTTCCAGAGCTGCTTCTCGACACCCTCGACCTCCACCGGAAACTTCTTCGTGAGTTCAACGGCCGCATACATGCTCAGCCCCGTGCCGATCAAAATCTGGCCGTCCTTACCCTCGACCAACCCGTGGTACACGCCCCGCGCATCGGCGATCTTGCCGAGAGGCCGCACCTTGTTGATGAAGCGGTTGTAGAAAAACAGGTAGGACTGTGTCCGGCCGCTGGTGGCCCCGTAGATGAATCCGTTGGAGTGCGCCAGGAGCGCCGAGATGCGGCTGTCGTCCGCAGGGATCAGGTTCTGCGTGGGATAACCCAGGTCCCGGAAATCCAGGCGGTGGGTGTCGAAATGAGGATTGATCCAGCGCTGGCCGGACGCCACGGCCGCGATCAGGGCAAACTGGAGAAAGAACGCGCCTGCTTTTTTCATGACTGTTCTCCTTTTTACGTGCGCTACTTGCGGAGGGGGTCGTAACAGCCGAGACCCATGCTATAAGGACGCCTGCCCCTGCCGACCTGGTATCGCGGATCAGGCTCGCTGAAGGCGCCGACAAACCACAGGCGCCCGTTCTGATCGACCTTGGCGCCGCCCATGCCGGATGCGGTGCGGCCGTCGGTGGTGCGCAACACCCCGAGGTCTTCGCGCCGGCCGGACCTCAGGTCGTAGGTGACCAGAAACGACGAACCCATGACGTCCTTGGTAACCGCGCCATAGTCGAAGTCGCCGGCCATCACCGTGAGGTAGTAGACCTTCCGCTCCTTCTGCGAGATGGCCATGGCCAGCGTGGCGTAGGGAAGATTCATGGGGTCGCCGTTCCGGACTCCGGGCGCGGCCATGGAGACCAGCGGAGTGACGGCGCCTTCGGGACCCCGGTGGGGGTCATACTTGAAGAGGAGGTTGCTGCCGCCGATGATGCCGTAAGCCGCGCGGTCCACCGGGTCCCACTCGATGATGCGCCACTGGGCCTTGCGGTCGAGCATGGGGTTGGCCATGCTGCGGGACTGGTTGATCAGGGGCAAGCGGATGTGCTCGAAGTCGAAGATACGATCCTGCCGGGGGTCGTACTTCCAGATCCTCCCGGGCGGGTAGCTGCCATACACGTTCCCCAGGTCGTCGGTGAAGATGGTGCGGCAGACATCCCACTCATCCACGCGCCCGAGGTCTTCGGTCCAGTCTTTGTCGATGTAGTACTTGTACAGGTGGCCGTTTTCGGCGAGGCCGTAGATGACGCGCCGTTTCACATCCATGGTCTGGCCCAGCAGGCCCCAAAAGCTGTTGATGAGGCTGAGCTGCTCGACCTTGCCGGTCTTCATTTCGATCCGGTACCAGCGCGGTCCCTTGTAGCTCGCGGCGTCGATGGCCGGCGGGCCGTTGTCTTCGCTCAACGACCCGAAGTACACATAGCCGTCGAGTTCCTGCATCTGGACGTGGATCTTGCCATTGGTCCAGATCGCCTTTCCACGCTCCTCGTTCAACTCGGTCAGATTGGCGAGGTGGCGCATAATCTCGGTCTGGGGATCAAATTCGTAGACGTTGGCCGCATCGGCGTGTGTGCAGAGGCCGATGTAGAGCTTGCCGTTTGATCCAACGTACAAGGCGCTCCACATCTGGGCGTCTTTGTCCACGGTGCTGAAGCGGTAGTGCTTGACGGACACGAACTTGGGCTCCTCGGCGGCGAAGCCGGAGAGCGCTCCCAGAGCGAGCGCGAGGCAGATGGCTAAGGTGCGGAACATATGGGAGCTCCTTGAGCTAGTTGACGCCGAGCTGCCAGAAGAGGAAGGCCTGCTCGGCGGAGACATCCTCAACCATTCTAGAGAAGGGCCGCCCCCCGGCGTGGCCGGACTTGGTGTCGTAGCGCAGGAGGACCGGCCGCCCCGAGCGGGTGGCCCATTGCAGCTTCGCCGTCATCTTGAGAGCCTGCTGCGGCGGGACACGAGTATCGCCCTCGCCGGTGGTCAGCAGCACGGCGGGGTACGGCGTGCCGGGCTTGACCCGCTCGTAAGGAGAATATGCGTAGAGGAACTTGAACTGCCGCGGGTCGGAGGCGTCGCCGTACTCCAGCAGCGCGGGCGGGTTGTTGTTCTCCGTGTAGCGGTAGTAGCGCACCATGTCCAGGTCGGGGTAGCCGCACAGCACGGCCCGGAACAGATCGGGACGCTGCGTGAGGGCCGCGCCGACCAGCAGCCCGCCGTTGCTGGCGCCCTGTATGGCCAGCCGGGAGGGGTTGGTGTACTTGTGCTCGACCAGCCACTCGGCGGCGGCTATGAAGTCGTCGAAGACGTTCTGCTTGTTCTCCAGCATGCCGGCGCGATGCCACTCCTCGCCAAATTCGCCGCCACCCCGGATACTGGGCAGCGCGAACACTCCGTCATGTTCAGCCCACAGCACCGCGATGGCGGAGAAGGAGGGCGTCAGACTCACGTTGAAGCCCCCGTAACCGGTCAGCAGCGTGGGCCGATTGGCGTCGGGCTTCAGGCCCTTTCGGTACACCAGGAACATGGGCACCCGCGTACCGTCCTTGGACGTGTACCAGACCTGCCGGGTCTCGAACCGGGCGGGATCCATCTTCACCTTCGATTCGAACCACAGGTCCGTGGCCCCAGTCTTCGCGTTGTACCGATAGCTGCGGAACGGCATAGTGAATGAACTGTAGAAGAGGACGCCCTCGTCGCTGTTCCAGCGCCCGAAGACGCCGCCCGAGGCGAGGCCCGGCAGGGGCACCTCGCCCAGCGGCTGCCCTTCCAGCGAGAACACCTTCACCTGCGTGTGGACGTTGTGCAGATAGGTGACGAACAACCTGCCGCCGATCACGGCGAACGAATCGATGGCGTCGGCGGATTCGGGCACAATCTCGCGCCAGCGGTCCAGGGCCGGGTTCTCGACATGCACCAGCAGCAGCCGGCGCTTGGGAGCCTTCCATCCGGTCTGAACCACCAGCGATCGCGGGCCGGCCCACTCCGCCTGGAACAGGGCATCGATGTCCTTGACGATGGGCCGGACGGGGCCGCCGCGCTTGAGGTCCTGGATGTGGATCTCGTTGCTGGCCCACCCGTGCTGCACCGTAATCAGCAGGTACCGGCCGTCCTCGGAAACGCCGGCGCCGAGGAACTGGTTCGGACCGGTGCCCCGGCCGAAGACCTCCCTGTCGCGCTCCGGGGCGCTTCCGAGCGCGTGGTAGTAGATGCGGCCACCCGCCCGGCGGTCGCGCCGCGAGTAGTAGAATCCTCGCTTGCCGGGCGTGAACGACACGCCCGAGTACAGTCCCGGAGGCAGGCGATCCCGCAGGTCCTTGCGCGAGTCAACATCGAGAATCCGGATTTCCACCTCATCCCGCCCCGAGAGCCGCACGGCGTAGGCCAACAGCCTACCGTCGTGCGAGATGCCGCGCGTCTGCACTGCGGTGGACCGATCCGGAAACAGCCTGTCCGGATCGAGGAGCACTTCGTCGTTTCCGTTCAGGCCCTTCCGCATGTAGAGAATCGACCGGTCCTGGTCCGCAGGCTTCTTCGAGAAGAAGTAGCGGCCGCCTCGTTCCTGCGGGGCGCTCATGGTGTCGATCTTCATCAGATCGAGCAGGCGGGTGCGTATTGGCGTGCGCGCCGGCGGCCGCAGGAGCAAAGCCCGGGTGTAGGCATTCTGCGCCTCTATCCAGGCGCGCGTTCGCAGGCTGGACAGGTCCTCCAGCCAGTGGTAGGGGTCAAGCAGCTCGACTCCGTGCAGGACCTCGCGGAAATCCTCGCGCGGGCTGGGCGGGAATCCCTTGGGCGTCTGCTGAGCAGCGGCGCCCAGCCCCAGCACTAGAACCGCGACGACGGATCGAGTCAACAGCGCCAGGTTCACGGGCGTTCCCCTCGTTTGGATGTCACTTATGCCCCGGCTTCCCAGTCCTCGATGCGCAACGATTCCACCCGGCCGAATTCCCGGGTGTTGTGAGTCACCAGCGTGACGCCGTGAGCTACAGCGACAGCCGCAATCAGAAGATCGTTGGGACCGATGGGCGTGCCACGCGCACTCAGCTCCGCCCTGATCTGCCCGTAGGCCTCTTCGCTTCGCTCATCGAACGGCAGCGTGGCGAACTCCTGGAAGAACCGGCGCAACAGGCCCAGATTCTGCTCGCGCCGGGCGCTGCGATAGGCGCCGAAGTAGAGTTCCGCCTTCGAGATCGAGCACAGGGCCACACTCTCCCTCGGCACCGAAGCCAACGTGCGCGCCAGCACCGAGTCGCGCTGGTTGAGAAGGCGGATGCACGCGTCGGTGTCAAGCAGGAAAGTGATCACAGCGGATCTCGCGCTTCGTACTCACCCTGAGCCTCCCGCCGCAGAGGCTCGCCCCGCCAACCGCCGACCACCTCACTCAGGAAACCGTCGGACCATCCCGACTGCGCAACGCTTCCCCGGCCAGCGTCAACCGGCTGGACGATGACCGTCACCTCGACCTCAGCGTTCGCACACCCCGAGGCGACATCCAGGTGAAGAACCCCGTCGGCTCCGACTCGCGAGCGGGTGTGGATGCTCCGTATCATGGTGTTCCCTCCCCCTTTCTACCAGATGCGCCCACGTGACCGCTAGCCAGTCCCGACTCCCGGCTGCTCTTGTAGGAGTTCCAGGAACACTTGAGCGGCGCGGTGGAAACGCTTGCGGCGGCGATGGACGACGCCCACCGGGCGAACCAGTGCGGCGTCCATGGGAATCGCCGCGAGGCGGCCCTGTTCGATCTCGGCCTCCAGCGTGCGCGCCGGCAGAATGCTGATGCCGCCACCCACGGCCACCGCCTCTTTGATCATCTGGATGTTGTCGAAGTGCATAGTGACGTTGATCTCGACCTTGGCTTCCCGCAGGAAGTGGTCTATGTCCCGGCGGATGGGGAGATCCGGGTCGAAGGCCACGAAGTCCTGGCCCTGGAGATCGGCCGGCTTGAGAGGCGCCCTACCCGCCAGAGAATGCTTGGGCGCCGCGGCCACCACCATTTCCTCTTGCCGCCAGGGGATCACCGCCAGTTCCCGGGTAGGCTCGGGGTAGCTGACCAGCCCCAGGTCGGCCTCGTCGGCCAGCACGGCCTCGTAGACCTTGTCCGGCCGCAGGTAATCCACATCGAGGCGAGCGTCAGGATAGCGCCGGGAGAACTCCTCCTTGAGCCGCGACAGCTCCGTCAGCCCCACCGAGTAGATGGAGGCCACGCGAACGGTGCCCTCGATGTGGCGCTTGAGGCGCTCGACCGCTACGTCGAACTCGTCCTTGCGGCGGAGGGCATCGCGGCAGAAGTCGTAGTAGAGCTTGCCGGCAGGGGTCAGGTTGAAGGGGCGGGTCGAGCGGTCCAGCAAGGTCAAGCCCAGGCGCCTTTCGAGTTCCTGAACGTGCTGGCTGGCAGCGGACTGGGTGACGCGGTTGAGAGCGGCGCCGCGGCTGAAGCTGCGGGTATGAACGACGTCCTTGAACAGGCTCAGGTGGTGGAAGTCCAAGCAGGGATTATATCATAAGCACAGATCATAGTACAACAATAAGTGAATCTAATCTTGCAGCGCCCCAGTTTCAGCTTGACTAATCTCACGTCGTCTGCTAAGCTGATGCAAATACCCCTTTTCCAGCCCATTAGGAGAAGAGCCATCCAGCCATGGAAGACGACGCAGTTCCTACAGGACTACCTGGACGCCAGGGTCTCTATGATCCGGCTGATGAGCGCGACGCCTGCGGAATCGGCTTCATTGCCTCACTGGGTGGCGCACCCTCGCACGACATCATCCAGAAGGGCATACAGATCCTGATCAACCTGACGCACCGCGGGGCTTGCGGCTGCGACCCGGTGACCGGCGACGGGGCGGGCATCCTGATTCAGATTCCGCACGCCTTCTTCGCGCGCGAGTGCGCCAGGCTGGGCTTCGAGCTTCCCTCCCCCGGCCAGTACGGGGTGGGTCTGGTGTTCCTGCCGGTGGAGCGGCGCCAGCGGCTGATCGTCGAGGGGATCCTGGAGCGCATCGTGCGCGAGGAAGGCCTGAGGGTGTTGGGCTGGCGCGACACGCCCATCGACTCGAACGCCATCGGGCGGCTGGCGCGCGCCTCGCAACCCTACATCGAGCAGGTGTTCATCGGAGGCGCGCCGGAGATGGATCCGGCGGCGCTGGAGCGCAAGCTCTATGTGGTGCGCCGGCGCGTCGAGAACGAGATCGCCGCTTCGGATCTGCGGGACAAGTCCTTCTTCTACATCCCCTCGCTGTCTTCCCGGACGATCGTCTACAAAGGCCTGCTGCTGGCGCCGCAGATCGCCCATTTCTATCGCGAGCTTTCCGACCCCGAGGCGCACAGCGTTTTCTGCATGGTGCACCAGCGTTTTTCGACCAACACCTTCCCGACGTGGCAACTGGCGCACCCCTTCCGCTACCTCTGCCACAACGGCGAGATCAACACGCTGCGGGGGAATGCCGCCTGGATGCACGCCCGCCAGTCGGTGCTGGCTTCGCCGCTGTTCGGGGAGGATTTGAAGAAGCTCTTCCCCGTGGTGGTCCCGGGGGGCAGCGACTCGGCCATGCTGGACAATACGGTCGAGTTGCTGCACCTGGCGGGGCGCGACCTGCCGCACGTCATGGCCATGCTGATTCCGGAGGCCTGGGCGGGTGATCCCACCATGGATCCGGAGAAGCGGGCATTCTACGAGTATCACGCCTCGCTGATGGAGCCTTGGGACGGGCCGGCCGCCATCGCCTTCACCGACGGCCGCCTGATCGGGGCCACACTGGACCGCAACGGGCTCAGGCCGGCGCGCTACCTGGTGACGCACAGTGGCCTGGTGATCATGGCCTCCGAAACGGGCGTGCTGCCAGTGGCTCCTGAAGACGTGCGGTACAAGGGCCGTCTACAGCCGGGGCGCATGCTGCTGGTGGACACCCAGGAGGGGCGCATCGTCCCGGACGAAGAAATCAAGCGGCGGCTGGCCAGCCGGCAGCCCTACGCCGAGTGGCTGACCGAGCACCAGATCACCCTGGATCAACTGCCCGACTCTCCCCGCTGGCACGCCACCGATTTCGAGTCGATGGCGCGGCGGCAGCGGGCCTTCGGCTACACCGAAGAAGAGCTGAAGATGATCCTCACGCCCATGGCGGTGGATGGCCAGGAGCCGGTCGGATCGATGGGCATCGACACGCCGCTGGCGTGCCTGTCGGACCAGCCCCAGCTCTTGTTCAACTACTTCAAGCAGCTCTTCGCCCAGGTGACCAACCCGCCCATCGACCCGATACGCGAAGAGATGGTGATGTCGCTGGCCAGTTTCATCGGCACCGAGCGCAACATCCTGGAGGAGACCCCACAGCACTGCCACACGCTGAAGCTGGAACACCCTATCCTCACCAACCGCCACCTGGAGAAGCTGCGGCGGGTCTCGAAGGGCGATTTCCTGGCCATCACCCTGCCCATGGTCTACCGGGCAGACGGCGGCGAGAAGGAGCTTGAGCGATCCCTGGATGGCCTGTGCCGGCGCGCCTCGCTGGCCATCAAGGATGGCTACACGCTGCTGATCCTGTCGGATCGCGGCATCGACGAGGATTATGCGCCCATCCCCAGCCTGCTGGCGCTGACGGCGGTGCACCATCACCTGGTGCGGGAGGAGACACGCACCCAGGTGGCGCTCATCGTCGAGAGCGGCGAGCCGCGCGAGGTCATGCACTTCGCACTGCTGATCGGCTTCGGGGCCAGTGCGGTGAACCCCTACCTGGCCATCGAGACACTGGAGGACCTGCACCGCCGCGGCCGGCTTCCCCAGGAGCTGGCTTTCGACCAGGCTCTGCGCAACTTCAAGAAGGCCGTCAACAAGGGCCTCCTGAAAGTGTTCTCGAAGATGGGGATCTCAACGCTGCAAAGCTATCGCGGCGCGCAGATTTTCGAGGCCGTGGGGCTGAGCCGCTCGCTGGTGGAGAGGTACTTCACCGGGACGGCGTCGCGGCTGGAGGGCGTGGACCTGGCGGTGCTGGCGCGCGAATCGCGCCTGCGCCACGAGCACGCCTTCCGTCCGGTGACGGAATCCGAGCCGGAGCTGACGCGCGGCAGCCACTACCACTACCGGGCGCAGGGCGAGTATCACCTGGTGAACCCGTTCACTATCTCGAAGCTCCAGCACGCGGTGCGGCAGTCCAGCTACGAGACCTACCGCCAGTTCGCCGGGCACGTGAACGAGCAGCAGAAACACCTGTGCACGCTGCGGGGCCTGCTGGAGCCAAAGCCCGGGCGGGAGCCGGCGCCGCTCGAGGAAGTCGAGCCGGCCGGCGAGATCGTGAAGCGTTTCACCACGGGGGCCATGTCGTTCGGCTCGATCAGCAAGGAGGCGCACGAGACCCTGGCGGTGGCCATGAACCAGATGGGCGGGCGCTCGAACTCGGGCGAAGGCGGGGAGGACGAGGCGCGCTTTCAGCCCGGCCCGGACGGCCCCTCGCGGCGCAGCGCCATCAAGCAGGTGGCTTCGGGGCGGTTCGGGGTCACGGTGAACTATCTGGTGAACGCCGACGAGCTGCAAATCAAGATCGCGCAGGGGGCCAAGCCCGGCGAGGGCGGGCAGTTGCCGGGACATAAGGTGGACGAGGTCATCGCGCGGGTGCGCCACTCCATCCCCGGCGTGCAGTTGATCTCCCCGCCGCCGCACCACGACATCTACTCGATCGAAGATTTGGCCCAGTTGATCTGGGACTTGAAGAACGTCAACCCGGGAGCGCGGATCTCGGTGAAGCTGGTGGCCGAGATGGGCGTGGGGGTGGTGGCGGCGGGCGTGGCCAAGGCGCACGCCGACGTGATCCTGATCTCGGGCCACGACGGGGGTACGGGAGCATCGCCGCTGAGCGCCATACAGCACTCCGGGGCGCCTTGGGAACTGGGCCTGGCGGAGACGCAGCAGGTGCTGGTGCTGAACGACCTGCGCGGGCGGGTGCGCCTCCAGGTGGACGGCAAGCTCCAGACCGGGCGCGACGTGGTGATCGCGGCGCTGCTGGGGGCCGAGGAGTTCGGGTTCTCGACAGCGCCATTGATTTCGTTGGGTTGCGTGATGATGCGAAAGTGTCACCTGAACACCTGCCCGGTGGGTATCGCGACCCAGGACCCAGAGTTGCGCCGCCGCTTCCAGGGCCAGCCCGAGCATCTGATCAACTACTTCTTCTTCGTGGCCGAGGAGGTGCGCGAGCTGATGGCGCGCCTGGGCTTCCGCAGTTTTGATGAGATGGTGGGGCGGGTGGACCGGCTCCAGACGCGGCCGGCGGTGGAGCACTGGAAGGCGCGCGGGCTGGACTACTCAGCCATTCTCTACAGCCCACCGGCGCCCGAGCGCGTGGCGCGCCGGCGCGTCACCGAGCAGGACCACGGGCTGCACCAGTCGCTGGACTACAGCCTGATCGAGCGCGCCCGCGCCGCCATCGATGACCGTGCGCCGGTTGAGTTCCGCCTGCCCATCCGGAACGTCCACCGCGCCGTGGGCGCGATGCTGAGCGGTGAGATCGCGCTGCGCCACGGCTCGGAGGGCTTGCCGGACGACACCATCCGGTTCCACTTCCACGGCTCAGCGGGGCAGAGCTTCGGCGCCTTCCTGGCCAAGGGCGTCACGCTGGTGCTGGAAGGCGACGCCAACGACTACCTGGGCAAGGGTCTATCGGGCGGCCGCATCATCGTGTTCCCGGAGCGGGAGTCAACCTTCCCGGCCGAGGAGAATATCCTGGTGGGCAACGTGGTGCTGTACGGAGCCACCAGCGGCGAAGCCTACTTCAACGGCGCCGCCGGGGAGCGCTTCGCGGTGCGCAACTCGGGAGCGCTGGCGGTGGTCGAGGCGGTGGGCGATCACGGGTGTGAGTACATGACCCGGGGCGTGGTGGTGGTGCTGGGGTCTACCGGGCGCAATTTCGCCGCGGGGATGACCGGAGGAATCGCCTACGTACTGGACGAAGCCGGGCGGTTCGCCGCCCGCTGCAACCCCGGGAGCGTGGATCTGGGGCCGGTCACGGAGGCGGCCGACGTCGCGGCCCTGCGCACGCTGATTACGCGGCACTTCGAGTTCACCCGCAGCCCGCGCGCCCGGAACATCCTCATGCACTGGGAGGACATGCTGCCGAAGTTCGTCAAGGTGTTCCCGCACGAGTACCAGCGCAGTAGAGCAAGCTTCAGCTTGCCTTTTGCGCGACAAGCTGAAGCTTGTGCTACTGAAGCTGGTGCGACCGGAGTTCAGCATGGGTAAGGCGACAGGTTTTCTGGAGTACGAGCGGGAGATGCCGGCGCGGCGTCCGGTGGCCGAGCGCATACGGGACTACCGGGAGGTCTACAGTCCCCTTCCCGAGGAGCGGCTGAGGCGGCAGTGCGCCCGCTGCATGGATTGCGGGGTGCCCTTCTGCAACACGGGCTGTCCGCTCAACAACCTGATCCCGGATTTCAACGACCTGGTGTACCGCGATCGCTGGCCGGAGGCGCTGCGCGCGCTGCACTCGACCAACAACTTCCCGGAGATCACCGGGCGGGTGTGCCCCGCCCCGTGCGAAGCGGCGTGCGTGCTGGGGATCAACGCGCCCGCGGTGACCATCAAGCTGATCGAGCAGCAGATCATCGAGCGAGGCTTCGCGGAAGGCCTGGTGAAGCCGCAGCCGCCGCTGGCGCGAAGCGGGAAGCGCGTGGCGGTGGTGGGGTCCGGTCCGGCAGGGCTGGCGGCGGCGCAGCAGTTAAACCGCGCCGGCCACTGGGTCACGGTGTTCGAGAAGAACGACCGCCTGGGCGGCCTGCTGCGTTACGGCATCCCGGACTTCAAGCTGGAGAAACACCTCCTGGACCGGCGGCTGGAGCAACTGAGCGCAGAGGGCGTCGAGTTCCAAACCCGGGCGCACGTGGGCGACAACCTGCCGGTGGATGACCTCCGCCACGACTACAACGCCATCCTGCTGGCGGGCGGCGCCGAGCAACCGCGGGACCTGGACGTGCCGGGGCGAGCACTGCGCGGCATCCGCTTCGCCATGGAGTTCCTCAGCCAGCAGAACCGCCGCGTGGCGGGGGACCGGCTGGACTTCTGCGGCGAGATCCTGGCCGCGGGCAGGCGCGTGGTCATTCTCGGTGGCGGCGACACCGGAGCCGACTGCCTGGGGACGGCGCTGCGGCAGAAGGCCCGGTCGGTCCACCAGTTGGAGATAATGCCGCGGCCGCCGCTGGAGCGCGCCGCGCACACGCCGTGGCCGCTGTGGCCGCACATGCTGCGCACCGAGACCTCCCACGAGGAGGGCGGCATACGCGAGTGGTCGGTGGCCACCACGCGCCTCGAGGGGGACCAGCGGGGTAACGTCAAGCGGTTGCACGCCGTGCGGGTGGGCCCGCCGCCGGCCTTCGAGCCTGTGTCCGGCAGCGAGTTCACTATCGAGGCAGACCTGGTGCTACTGGCGCTGGGGTTCCTGGGGACGGTGAAGAACGGGCTGGTCGAGCAGTTGGGCGTGGCGCTGGACGAGCGGGGCAACGTGGCCGCCGACGAGGATTGCATGACCTCGGTGCGCGGCGTCTTTGCCGCGGGAGACCTGCGGCGCGGGCAGTCCCTGGTGGTCTGGGCCATAGCCGAGGGCCGGCGGGCGGCGAGCGGGATAGACCGGTATCTCAGGCACACATAGATAGGCCCTTCCGGGAAGGCCTCAGTAGTGATATCGCGCCTGAAGGAAGTCGATGCGACTCCCGCTTACCCTGTAGACCAGGCGGTGCTCCTGGGTTATCCGGCGAGACCAGCACCCGCTCAGTATGTACCTCAAAGGCTCCGGCTTGCCGGCGCCGGAGAACGGTTCTCTGATCACGGCTTCGACCAGCTCGATAACGCGGAGCGCTGTCCGGCGATCAGTCCTGATCCAATGGCGGAGATCCTCCCGGAACTCAGGATGGAAGACCGCATCCCGCTCAGCGGCGCCGCTCAAGCCCCATCTCCCGGCGGAGATCCTCGAGTAGTTCCGGTTTTCCCTTGCCGCGCTCGGCCCGGCGCAAAGCAGCGAGCAAACGCCGCGAATTCCTGGGCGAGCGGAGCAGATGCGCGGTTTCCAGGAGACCGGCCAGTTCCGCGGCCGGAATCATCGCCACATCTCTGGCCCCCCGGCGGCGCACAATGACCACCTCCTGGTCGTTTACGATCCGATCGAGCACCGAAGCCAGTTCTTGGCGCAAGCTCGTGTAAGTTGTCTCGACAGCCACCTTTACACCCCACGTCTATTGTACTGGTTTTCTGTACGTTCCGCGCAGACCCTCCGGCAGCCATCGCCGAAGGCCGGCGGGCGGCGAGCGGGATAGAGGACTACCTCAGCTCGCGGCCGTGATCAGTTCCTCCCAGGCCAGGGCGTAGCCGACGGCGCGCTTGACCTCGAAGTGACGTCGCGGGGCCAGGGCGCCCAGCCGCTTCAGGAGCCAGGACCGCGCTACGGTACGCAGGTTGTCACAGTTGGCCACGCAGCGTTTGGGAAGGCCCTCCAGCGATCCCAGGGGAACCTCAACGGCAATGTCGCGGATGGTAGTGGTGATCTCGGCCACCACGAACTTGTTGAGGTACTCGTAGGCATCGTTGCGGCTGAGGAGCAAGACTGGCCGCCTGCCCGCCGGCGCCGGCAGGTTGGCCGTCCAGATCTCGTATTGTTTCACGGCCGGTACTCCTCGGCGCCGGTCCAGCCATCCGCCTCGGTCTCCGAGTCGGGCTGGGCCAGGTAGGCCTGGCGCATGCGGGCGTACTCGGCCTCGCGCACGGCGCGGCGGACGGCTTCGCGGATGAACTGCGAGCGGCGCCGGCTGGAGGGGGGAACCACCCGGCTCAAGGCCCGATGGGTGGCCTCATCGAGATGGACCAGCAGCGCTTTCATATATACCTATTATATAGCCACT
Organism: Acidobacteriota bacterium; assembly: GCA_016871095.1. Classification (GTDB taxonomy): domain Bacteria; phylum Acidobacteriota; class Terriglobia; order Bryobacterales; family Bryobacteraceae; genus VFZS01. The sequence goes on along the minus strand of VFZS01000020.1, from coordinate 5,537 downwards.
TGATATATATCCAGCGCGTTCCTATAATCCAATAGTGCCCCGGGTGCGTTTCTTGCCACGCAACGTGATTGTGGAGTTCGACCCCGCGCGGCTTCCCTACCGGCGGCACGGCAAGCCGGGATCGATCCTGGACGTGGCCTTGAACTTCGACGTGGGGCTGGAACACGCCTGCGGCGGCAACTGCGCGTGCACCACCTGTCACGTCATCGTGAGGGAGGGAGCAGAGAACCTCAGTCCCATGGAGGACGACGAGACGGACCGCATCGGCCAGGCCGAGGGCGTGACGCTGCACTCCCGGCTGGGCTGCCAGGCAGTGGTCACTGGGGACGTGGTAGTCGAAATCCCGGAGTGAGCGCGCCCGCTCCGGCGGAGAATCTGGCCACCAGCTTGTCCAGCAGCTCCTGTGAGATCTGCGCGTTGACGCGCACGGAGCGCTGCTGGAGGCTGACCTGGATACCGTCGAAGGCGCGCAGCAGGTCCGGCTCGGTGTCCGGCATGCTCAGACGGGCCAGTCCGATGAGGCCGCGCAGGGTGTCGGAGAGCGTGCGGGCATCCTGTTCGCTGCGGCACGTGACGACGCCACTGGCGTTCAGGCCGGAGCGGAGATCGGCCCCGAAGCTCGTCTTCTCGATCAGTTCCGCGAACTTGGCCAGGTTGCCCAGGTTACTCCCCTGCGGCGCGGCCTGGGCGGCCTGGTCAAACCCGCCCAGCGACACTCCCCAGATCTGGCTGTCGGCGGCAATGCCTTTCGCCTCCTCCAGCAGCGCCTTGGGGACGCCGCCGCGCCCGCGCTGGTCAATGACGGTGCGCACCATGGCAGCCGGGCCCGCCACGGCAATCGAGGAGCTAAGGAAAGCTACGGCCGTCTCCTCGTTGCCGATCAGCGCCACCCCCCGGTGCGACATGCGCCTGGCGCCACGCCGTTCGAGAGCCGCTTCAAGCTCGGCCCGGGCGAACCGGCCGAGAGCCAGGACGACCAAGTCCTTGCCGTTGGAGGCCACCAGCACGTCGGAGACGTCCTTGCGCAGGTCCAGGCCGGTGTCGCGCGCCAACTCGTCCAGCGGCGCCAGGGGCCTGGCGGCCACGTGTTTCTGCCACAGCGGCGTGGCTCGCAGGGCCTCCAGGCGCACTCCGGCCAGCGAGACGGTGTCGGCGGGCGCCAACTCGGCCAGGGATGGGTCGATGATCACCGAAACGCGCGGCGCCCGGCTGCACCCGGCCGCCAGCAATATCAGGGCCAGCGCCCCATACCGCAGTCGCTTCATCAGTAGTCCCTCTTCTGAAACAGGAACAGCGCCGCGCTCAGGACCACCAGACCGAAGGCCGTCGAAGTCCACACCGGCGCCCAGTTCGAGACCGCGCGGCCCATGACCAGGTCCATGTTGATCCCGCCCACATCGAAAAACTTGGGGAGGGCGTGATAGAAACCCCTCCACACCTGCCGGGTCCACTCGGAGGAGAGCAGCTTGGCCATGAGCTTGTGCTGCGCCAGGATGGGACTCATCACCATCATGGCGAAGGTAATCATGGTGGCCAGCGCGGCGCTCTCGCTGAACACCGCCACCAGCGTCACCACAGCCAGCAGCACGGCAAACATGAAAGCGGTGGCAGGAATGGCGTACAGGAAACTGGCGTGCCAGACGCCGGTCTTCCAGCCGAAGACCGCCCACACTCCCAGGATCAGGTAGCCGATGTTGAGCATTACCAGCAACAGGTTGGCGCTGTAGCGCGCGAGCAGAATGTGCCACCGGCGGAGGGGTTTGGAGAGCAACAACTCGACGCGCCCGCGTTCGAGCGCCGCAGGCATCAGGGTGGCCGAGGCAAACACCGCCAGGAACATTCCCATCATGTAAAGGAAGGCCGCCACGGCGCTGTGGATCTGCCGCACCAACTTAGCCACGTCCATGGCCTTGCTCTCCTTCTGGCCGAACAGCGAAATGGTCGCCTTGGCGCCCTCGACCACATCGATGCGCAGGAGGAACAGGAAGAACAGGATCAGGGCGGTGCACAGGGCGAACGTCCCCCAGAAGACCCAGCGCACGATGGCCTCGTGGAAGGTGTCCCGGATCAGGACCACGGTGACGGGCAGCCTGAGCCTAGACATTCACGGTCCTCATGAAGACGTCCTCCAGCGTGCTGGTGGTGGGGGTGAGGCTTTCGATCTCACAGCCCTCCCGGCGCAGCAGATCGAGGGCCTGGTTGGCTTCCTCGCGGCTGGGGAACTGCAATTCGAGCAGGCCGTCCCGGCGGGCCGCGGCCGCGACGCGGGCGCGCAACTCAGCTTCGAGCCGCTCGGGGACGCCCGCCGCCACGAGACGGTAGCCCTTGCCCGCGGTCAGCTCCTTGACCTTGCCGACCAGGGCCACGCGGCCCCGGTGCAGGATGGCCACCTCACGGCAGAACAACTCTACCTCGGCCAGCAGGTGCGAGTTGATGAACACGGTGACGCCCCGCTCTTCCAGCTCCCGGAGGATCTCGCGGATCTGCCTCCGCCCCACCGGGTCAACGCCGTCGGAGGGTTCGTCCAGCACCAGCAGGCGGGGCGAGTGCATCATGGCCTGCGCCAGCCCCAGCCTTTGCAGCATTCCCTTGGAATACCTGCTGAGGCGCGTGCTACCCCACTTCTCCAGGCCCACCAGAGCCAGTAACTCGGCGGCGCGCCGCCGGCGCGCCCGGGCCCCCATGCCAGACAGCGCCGCGTAATAGTCCAGCATTCCGCGGCCGGTCATATACCCCGGCAGGCGGTGATTCTCGGGGAGGTATCCCACCGGCCGGCGGGCCTGGGAACGACGGCAATCCACTCCGAAGATCCGTGCGAAGCCCGCGGTAGGCCGCACCGCTGATAGCAGCATTTTCACGAAGGTGGTCTTCCCCGCCCCGTTGGGTCCCAGCAGGCCGAAGGTGCTGCCAGCCTCGACCCGCAGCGAAACGCCCTCCACGGCGCGGACGTCGCGCCGGCGCAGCAGGGTGCGGTAGACCTTGGTGAGATCGTGCGTCTCAACGGCGGCGGTCTCGCTCATCTCCTATCAGCATAGCCCGGGAGCTACCATGGGCAGGATGAGGAAGCACGCTTTTGCCGGGTGGTTGCTGGCGGCCGGGATCCTGTCAGCGGCCATGCCTTGGGAGACCGCCAAGCCGGAGTCCCTGGGCCTGGACGGCGCGAAGCTGGAGGCCATGACGAAAGCGCTGGCCGCGCGCCGCACCAAGAATTTCCTGGTGGCGCGGGGCGGCAGGATCATCCACGAGTGGTACGCGGCGGATAGCGGTCCTCAGCAGAGGCACTACACCGCGTCTCTGGCCAAGGCGATCGTCGGCGGAGTCTCGCTCACGCTGGCGCTTCAGGACGGGCGGCTGGCGGCCGATGATGCGGCCTGGAAGTACATCCCGGCGTGGCGCAATGATCCGCGGCGCTCGAAGATCACCATACGTCACCTGGCGACGCACTCCTCGGGCTTGGAAGACGCCAATCAAGAGGGCGTCCCGCACGAAAGGCTGCCCGGGTGGATGGGAGCGTTCTGGCGGCGCGATCCGGACCCGTTCTCGATCGCCCTGGGGCAGACGCCGGTGATCTTCGATCCCGGGACGAAGTACGCCTACAGCAATCCGGGCATGGCCGCTCTGGCGTACGCGGTCACCGCGGCGCTGAGAGGAGCGCCTCAGAGCGACATCCGCACGCTGCTGAAGGAGCGAATCCTGGGGCCGCTGGGGGCGCCTGAGAGCGAGTGGTCGATAGGCTACGGGCGCGCTTACGAGGTGGATGGACTTCAACTCTACGCCAATTGGGGCGGAGGTTCCTGGACCGCCCGGGCGGTGGCGCGCGTCGGCCAACTGATGCTCCAGCGAGGCCAGTGGGAGAAGCAACGGCCTATCCCAGCCGCCTGGGTGGACCGGGTGACCGCTTACGCGGGGACTCCGCTGCCGCAGCGGCCTCGCGGAAACCCGCAGCCGGGCTCCGGCCTGGGCTGGTGGACGAACTTCGATGGCGTGTGGAAGAAGGTCCCGAACGACGCCTTCGCCGGGGCGGGCGCCGGGAATCAGGTTCTGCTGGTCGTTCCGAGTCTGGATCTGGTCATGGTGCGTAACGGCGGCGTGCTGGCTGAGCCGTCGGAGGGTCTGGGGTTCTGGGGCGCGATTGAGGAGTTCCTCTTTGCGCCGCTGATGGGGGCGGTGCTCCAGTACCCCGACAACCCGGCTGCGCGTCTGCCCTACCCGCCCAGTCCGGTGATCCGGAAGGCGACCTTCGGGCCGTTCCAGTCGATCGTGAAACAGGCTCCGGGCAGCGACAACTGGCCCATCACCTGGGCCGACGACGGCGACCTCTACACCGCCTACGGCGACGGCTGGGGCTTCGAGCCGCTTATCAAGGTCAAGCTGGGCCAGGGGTTCGCCCGCATCAGCGGGCCTCCCGAAAACTACCGCGCGGTCAACATCCGGTCGGAGAGCGGCGAGAACCTGGGCCAGGGCGCGAAGGGCGCCAAGGCCAGCGGCATGCTCATGGTGAGCGGCGTACTCTACATGTGGGAGCGGAACGTGGGCAACTCCCGGCTGGCCTGGTCGGAGGACCGCGGGCAGACGTGGCAGCACGGCTTCCGCTTCGAGGTGAGTTTCGGCAGCCCGGCGTTTCTGAATTTCGGCCGCAACAACGCCGGCGCGCGCGATGAGTACGTGTACCTGTACTCGCAGGACGGCCCCAGCGCGTACGATAGCGATGACCACCTGGTGCTGGCCCGCGCGCCCGCGCGGCGCATGCGTGACCGCCAAGCCTACGAGTTCTTTGTGCGGCTGGACGCCTCGGGCCGGCCGGTCTGGAGCCGGGACATCGCCGCGCGTGGCGCGGTGTTCAGCAACCCGGGCCGCTGCCAGCGCGTGGATGCGGTCTACGTGCCGGGCCTGCGCCGGTACCTGGTGGCGCTAGGCTACGGTCACGACGGCGCCTGGGGTATATTCGACGCTCCAGAGCCGTGGGGCCCCTGGACCACGGTGTTTCACACCGAGTACTGGGGCCTGGGCAACACCCACGGTTACCGCCTGCCCAGCAGGTGGATCGCGGCGGAAGGCAAGACGCTTTGGCTGATCTTCTCGGGGCGTCCCCACAACGGGACGGACTACGACGCCTTCTGCCTGCGCAAGCTGACGCTGGAGTAGGCGCCGCCGCAGGAGAGGTGCAGCGCCGGGACACACCCCGCCGGCCACTACGTTTCTGGTACGCTCGTCAGCATGGACCGGAGAACCTTTGTGACCCTGACAGGGACGGGCATGCTCGGCGCGCAGGAGCGGCTGCGCGGAGCGGTGATTGGCAGCGGCGGGCGGGGTCGCCTGCTGACCGCCGAGTTCAAGGAAATCGGCGTGGAAATGGCTGCGGTTTGTGATATTTACGAGCTCAACCTTCAAGCAGGACTTAAAGTGGCTTCCACTGGCGCCAAGTCGTACGACGACTACCGGCGACTGCTGGAGGACAAGTCCATCAACGTGGTGATCATCGCCACCCCGGACCATTGGCACGCCCAGATGATGATCGACGCGGTGGAAGCCGGCAA
>VFZS01000019.1 GCA_016871095.1 Acidobacteriota bacterium | reverse complement strand
GCCAAGTGATGTCGGGGCGGCGGAGAGCGCAGGCGGTGCTCATTGCAGAATGCCGGTGGCCGGCGCGACGTCTGCGAGGGACCGTCCGCCAACTGGGCCAGCATCGCCGTCTGGCAGGGGCGCCAGCTGGGTCTGCCCTGCGGCCCGTTCCGCCTTGCTCCCAGCTGCCGACAGCTTTGCTTGGATGGCGCGCGTCAGTTCGTTCTGCCGCTCAGGAGCCACGAAGGTATACTCGCCGGTCATTTCCAGGTCGGAGTGGCCGGCGATCTTCGACGCCTCGATGGCGCTGCCGCCGACTTGCTGCCGCCAGGTGATGTTCGCCCGGCGGAACGAGTGCGGACCCAGACCCGGGAAGTCGCAGTTCTCGGCTTGCGCGGCCTTGTGCAACGCGTCGCGAACGCCCGAATCCCAGAGCGGCTTTCCGGGCGCCCGCTTCTGCTGGAACACGAGCGCCTCCGCATCGGCACCGTCCTCGGCGGCCCGCGCCCGATAGCGCTCGACCAGGTCGCCAATCCCCAGGATGCGCCGGCTGCTCTCGCTCTTCGGAGGCCCGACGTCCTGCTGCCAGACACGCTGCTCGATCTTGATTGCACCGTCCTTGAAGTTCACGTGCTTCCACTTCAGCCCGAGCACCTCGGAGATGCGCGCGCCCGTCGCGATGCAGGTTTCGATGACCAGCTTGTTCGGCTCCTCCAGGCGGGCAAGTACTCGCGCGGTTTCGTCTAACGTCAGAATCCTGCGCTTGTACTTGCGGCGCTTCTTGCCGAGCTTGCCCGTGTTTGGCCGGGCCGGTGCCGAATGCACCGCGCTGGGGACCAGTGAACTGGGTGGCGGTCTTTCCGGTGTAGACGATCAACTCGTCATCGATCGAGAGGATGCCAAAAGAAGCCGCGAAGCGGCGCGTAAATAGCGCAGCTTGCGGATCACTTCACGCTCTACGGCATCCCGGTCGGGTGTTCGCGTTTCGTTCAACGTCGTCTCCTCGTCATTCCCTTCACTGTACCGCCGTGCTCTCCACAATGTGTTTCCGATACATGTCTGCCGCCGCGTGCAGCTCCTCCTCAGAGGAATTGTACGGTCCTGTCTTCCCCGCAATCAGATCAGCCAGCCTGGCAAGAACCAGCACCCCGAAAGCCTGGACTTCGTGGCTTTCGGATCGCATCATCAGATCGTGCATGGCAAGTAGTTCAGACGCGGCAGCGCGCGACGCGAGCTTCGAGTCGTTCTCTTTGCCGGCCACGGTCTACGCCTCCTCCGACTGGCACGGGGGTGCCACCGGCGCGATTTCACCCAAAGCCTCGCCGCAAACCTCGATCAGGCGTTCGATCTCGGCTTTGATTGCTTCGGCCTGGCGCCTGTGGTGGCTGGCGGCTGTAAAGTCGCCGTGCGGCCTTACCGCTTCAAATTCCTGGCGCATGCGGTCGTTCACTTGGCCCAGCCAAATGTTCAGGCAGTGAACCAGGTCCGCGACGCTTGAAGGTTGGTAGTCCCTGTGGATCACGCGCCCGGCGCCGAAGCGATCCTCGGGCTTGAGTGCGTACCGCAGCCGCGCCACTTCAGTGTGGAGGTCTGCGCCGCGACGCGAGACGGCCGTTTCGACGCAGCGGCGCGCGTCCTGGTCAATTCCGGCATCTTCGATAGCAGTGTAGACCTCGAGTGCGCGGGCCCACTCCCTGTCCCTGATCGGCCTGTACGGCCCGCCCGCGGCGCGCTCAGCGGCGCGGTTGGCAAACGGCGCCAGCGCCTCGCGGAGGCGCTCGATCTCCACTCTGTGCTGCTCTGTAATATCGTCATGGTCTGCTGTCATCGTTAGCACCTCGTCTGCTCGATGTGTGGTCCGCATGTTCGTCGCATGTCAGTTGACGTTCCGTCGTTTCGCCGGCCCATTGATCGTGATCTTTCGGGGCCGGACGAGATCGGCAAAGAGCTCGGCCGCGGCTACACAGAGATCCGACATCTCCTCTTCGGTCCAGCGCCAGCCCACGTGGTGGGTGTTGTCCGGATCGCCTTCGACGTACCAGCCACAGACCCACACCCGCACCCGGCCCTGGCGGGTGGGAGCGTCCTCCTGCCATCGAGCAAGCCTCACGCTATTCGCTTTGGCTGCCGCTGCCATCTCGCGGATGGCCCGTCTCTCGGATTTGCACATCATCTGATTTTATCGTTCGCGTGACTCACTGAATGGTATCCGTGGCTGGCTGCAACTCGGCAATGCTGGGCGGAACCTCCGGCATCGGAGCCGGTGGTGGTGTTAGTGGTGGCCCTGGTGACGGTGCTGTTGTTGGTGCCGGTTCTGCCGCAGCCATAGCGGCCTTGGAGGCGGCATTCGTGAGCTTCTCCTGGATGCGGCGGGTCAACTCGTTTTGGCGCTCGGGGGCCACGAAGGTGTACTCGCCGGTCATCTCCAGGTCGCTATGGCCGGCGATCTTGGAGGCTTCGATCGCGCTGCCGCCGACTTCCTGACGCCACGTGATGTTGGCGCGGCGGAAGGAGTGCGGCCCGAGGCCGGGGAAGTCACAGTCTTCGGCCTGGGCTGCCTGATGTAGGGCGTCCCGAACACCGGAGTCCCACATGGGCTTTTCTGGATCGCGCTTCTGGTGAAACACCCAGGAGTCCGGCTTGGCACGGTCCGTTCCGGCCTTGTTGCGGTAGGGCGCGGAGAGATCGCCGATTCCGAGGATCCGGCGGCTGTCCTCGCTCTTCGGACGGCCTACGTCCTGCTGCCAGACGCGCTGCTCGATCTTGATCGTGGCGGCGTCCAGGTTGACGTGTTTCCACATCAGGCCCAGGACCTCGGAGATCCGCGCGCCGGTTGCGATGCAGGTCTCGATGATCAGCTTGTTGGGTTCTTCCAGCCTGGCCAGCACGCGCGCCGTCTCGTCGAAGGAGAGAATCCGGCGCTCGTACTTGTAACGCCGCTTGCCCAGTTTGGCCTTGCTGGCCGGGCTTCGCCGGCCCTCTTCCCACAGGCCGTGGCCTTCGGCGTAGTAGAAAATGCGGCTCATGATCGCGCGGACGCCGTGCATCGTCCACCAGGAGTCGAACGTCGTATGGAGCCAGTCCTCGACGGCTTTCGGATGGATCTGATTCAGTCGGAGCGCTCCCCACTTGGGAACGATGTATTCGTCGAGGTAGAACTTCTCCTTCACGCGGGTCGGCTTGGCGATCTGGTTTTCGCGGCCGAGGTAGCCTTCCTTGTACATCTTGGCGACCTCGCCGAACAGGGCGACGCCCGTGGTCGCCACCTGCTGAGCCGCGGCTTCGACCGTCGGGGCGTTCAGCTTCGCCAGGCATGCGTCACGCTCGACCTCGGCTTCCTTCTTCGAGATCTTCTTCTCGCCTCGGCTCGGGCCGATCCACTGCCGCTTCCGGACAGGCCGGACCTCGTCGGCCCAGTAGCGGAAGAACCACCACCACCCGTCCTGGCGGCTCTTCACCGCCTCGTGGACCTTCGGGTGCTGGACTCTGGGTATCACTCGCAAGCCTCCGGTCAGTGTCAGAAGGTTACCTTCGGCTCCCATGGGAATCAAGTCCAATCTTTTGAACAAATTAGACCGTCAGCGAGGCAGCCATGGCCGAGGCCTTCTCGGCGATGTACAGGACCTCGCGCGCCCGAGTCATGCCCACGTAGAACGTCCGGATCACGGCGTCACGCGGTGGGCCGAATCGCTGGTAGGCCGCATCGCCCGCCTGGCTGAGATCCGGGAACAGGAACACGACGTCGGCCTCGCCGCCTTTGACTGAGTGGATCGTTCCAACCGTCACCCGCGGCGTTTCCAGAAGAGCCTGCGGGCCGCGCGCCATGGCGATACCGGCCGGGAACTCAACCCGCTTGGCCACCGACGCGTTCACGCGCCGACGCCACCAGTCGAGCAACCTCCGGTAGTCGCCCTCAAAGCACCCCAGCAGTTCCTCGAGGGCGCCTTCCTCGAAGACCTGAACGAGGGTCCGGATGGTCACCGACTCAGCCGCCTCCGCTCCCTGGATCTCTCCTTTGGTGCCGCGTTTCAAGATGCCTTTCGAGCACAGCCACTCTGCCCAAAGAGCCAAATCGCCGCGCGTCCACGGCCGATGTCCTTCCCCGAAACCGGGGTGCGCTACCAGCAGCGCCAGGATTCGGCTTGCGGCCGAGCCGCGTCGGCCGATGCGGAGCGGATTCCAGAAGCCGTTCGCCTTCCGGTACGGGTTGTGAAACGGGATGCCGTTCTTTCGTAGCACCTGAATCACCGGGCGGAGCATGTAGGAGCAGCTCGCCAGGAACATTACGGTCTGGCCGCGCTCCAGATGCTCGTTCGCCGTCTTGAGAATCCAGTATTCCGGCGAGCGCCAGGTGCCGCCCGCGTAAGTGCAAACGCCATCAGCCGGACGCGGCAGATAGGGCTTCTCCTGCCGGCGGGTGACCTGGCGGATAAGCCTAATCGCGGCAGCGTGAACCGCGCGCGGGACGCGATAGCTCTGCTTCAGGATGATCTTGTGGTCTTCCGGAATCTCCGGGTCGAGAACCGCGTCCGGCGATGCACCCGTGAAAGTCATGATGGCCTGATCGTCGTCAGCAGCGAGAATGAAGTACCTCACGCGTTCGCCCCACTTCCGGATCAAGGTCAACTGCATGCGGTTCAGGTCCTGGGCTTCGTCGGCGAAGATCACAGAGGGGCGCTTGGGCGCAAACGGGATGTCGCGGAGGGCGGTGGCGATCAAGTCGCAGAAATCCAGCAGGCCGTGGGCGTCCTTGTATTGCTGCCAGCGGGCTGCGAAGTGGCGCAGATTCACCGGCCACCATTCCGGCGGGATCATCATCCCGCGAAAGCGGTTCAATTCCTGAAGCCAGAGGTCGCCGTCCTTCTGCTCCTCGTCGTCCTCGCTTCCTTCGTCGCCGTCGAGCCTGCCGTGTTTCTTGACCGGCGTAGTCTGGAGGTGCGGATTCTCGCGGTTCCACTCGTCTACATTCGCCTCGGCGATCGCGGGCGCGCCCAGCGCGTGGTAGCAGTGCGAGTGCAAGGTCCCGATGCGATCCGGGCTGATGGGTACGTCCCGCCCGGCGAGTTCCGCCGCGGCGGTCCTGGAGAAGCTCGTCACCAGCACGGAATCGGCTCCGAACCGCTCGACGGCGCGTCGAATCTGACGAGTGAGGTTGGTTGTCTTACCTGTGCCGTTCTCCTTTTTTCCTTCCCGTCAAGGCGGGCCGAAGATACGGAATTCCCGCGTGTCTTCGGCCCGCCCCTCCGCGATCTCCTGAATTTGTTCTGGCTCGATCATTTATCCGGCCTGTTGCCTCCTGCGCCCGTGAATGCTCGCATGCACTGCTTGCGATGGAAGCACTTCGAGATTCTCTGGCCTGTTGTCCCGGATGTCTCCGTTGATGTGGTGAACTACTTCGCCAGGAAGCAGTTTGCGGCGCAGCATCATCTCAGCAATGACCCGATGTGCATGGCGTCCCATCAGTTTCCGGTAGGTCTTGCCTTCACCCGATCCGCGCTGTTTGTTCCCGCGCCTCCATGCGCTCTCTCTGGCAATCTGCGCGTTCTTCTGCGCCCGCCACGCTTTGAACTCCGCTGAGTCCATCGGGCCGATCATGTGTTGCGCGCGCTTCTGTCTTGGCGTCCCCGCCGTCCTCGTCGGCCTGTTTGTGGGAGCGGGCCTGCCCGGAACAATCCCAATAGCGGCTCGCTGACACGCGAGGCCACAGAACCGCTGCCTCCACTTCTTCCGAAGCGGCGTAAAGACCGATCCGCACCATTCGCAAGGGCGCGCGTGAGGATCAGGCAACGTGCGCGGCCTTCCCCTGCCCTTCTTACCCGCCATGGGAAACTCCCTGACGCGCCGGTTCGGGTTGCGCCACGTAGTCAGCCGGATTGAACTGCTCGGTGGGGAGCAGCCAGCGCCCCTGCTCGCGGTTCTTCGGGCCGCGAATCCGCATGTTCTTGGCCCCGATGGCCGCCAGCATCGAGGCCACCGCCTTGACGGAGAGGTTCTGGACGAAGGTCTTGTTGATGAAAAGCTGGAGGTCAGCGGAATTGACGGCGATTTGGCCACCGAGAACCATGGGCCGGCGGATGGCGTTAGAGGGTTGTCCCTCGATCGCCGGGATGAAAGCGACGTCCGTGAGATACTGCTCCAGGTACATCCTCATGGCGCCCTCCAGTTGTGTTTCCGGGCCGCCCTCCTCTTCGACCAGTGCGTCCAGCATGCACTGTGCGAGCTGGTCCCACAGTTTGGGCTTGAGGCGCTTGATCAGCTTGTTCGTCGCCGTCGCAATCGCCATGCGGACGCTGTTTTGATCAAGAAGCCTACCGACCTGGGCAAGCTCGATCGTGGCGCTGTCCAGGACGAGCAGATACGTCGGCTCCTTGCCGGTGATCTTCACGATTCGCAGGATGCGCACGCCGAGGATCTCGGAGATGTATTCGCACAGCGCCGCCTTGGCGGCCATCGGGTCAACGGATCGCGCTGGCTTCTCCTCCGGCGGCTCCTCCTGTCCCGTCGTCTGCCCATCGGGTTTGTCACTGGGCGCAGCCTCGGACGCCGTGCCTGGCGCCGGTGCGGCAGCCGTTGGCGATGCGGAGAGTCGGCTGAGGCCGTCATTGGGATCAGCGGCCTTGGTAAGTGTGCGCTCGAAGTAGTCTGCTCGCGTACGCGCCTTCTGTCGGTGCAAGCGCCGGTGCTGGATGATCAGATCGACGATCTGCTGCTCGCTCAGGCCGGCATCCACGCCAAAATCCGCCAGCGCGAGATCGTACCCGCTTTGGCTCTGGTCTTTCAGGTCGTACCTCTGGCGGAACCAGGTGTTCCGGAAGCGCAGGTCGGCATCCACCCAGCGTTTGATGAGGTCTTCCGGAAGCTCGGCCTTCAGGTTTACTACGATGGGCGTGTCCTTGAACCGCTCAGCCCACGCGCGGCGGTTCTGCTGATGGGCTTCCGGGTCCGGGACGCCGAGCTCATCCAGGTATTCCTCGAGGTCCGAGACGTTGTAGCGGCGGTCCGTGACTTGGTAAACGGTCACTGGCTTGGGGTGCGCCGCGTCCTTGCAGTTGAACGTTCCGGGAATGCGAAGCACCCGGGCGAGGTCCGCCAACCGCTCAAGGACCCACCCGCGATTGGCGGCGTTGTACCTCAGCAGCGTCTGCCACCGCAGGACCACCGACGCGACGCACCGACGATCCTTATCGCCGTCGAACAGATACGGCTCCTTCAGCAACCACCAAGCATGGGCACCGTTGCCGGTCGATATCACGACGCTCGGCGGCAGCGCCGGCGGCACCACCGAAAGAGCCTGCTCGAGCGTCGGTGGCAGGGATTTCTTCGTGTGCGCATCGGACAGTACGTCAAGGTCCGCCCAGGCGGCCACCAGGCCGGCGATTTCGTCGGACGGGCAGCGCTGGCCGGGGCCATAGTCTTTCGGGGAGAGCCCGACGCCGACGTACACGTCCTGCTGGTTGAGCGCTTCGACCGCGGAGGCTGCGGCATCGAGGTCGCGGAACCAGCGGGACCGTTTGTCAGCCAGTGTCCAGATGAGCAGGTAAAGCTCCTCGGGTTTGCCGGCGAACAGCTCGTGGAGGAACCAGCGCGGGCTACCCCGCTCGGGCATCGTTCACCTCCGTGTTGAACAGCGAGCCCGAGCTCGCCTGGGGTTGCTCCCGCGGACGGCGCCGCGAGATAGTCGGCGGCGATTCGCTGGACACTTGCGCAGGCGCCCGGTGGAACGCTTCTACCGACTGGGACAACACCCATTTCTCCCAGCTCACGAAGGCCTCCCCGTTCCAGCAGCCGATGACGATGCCTTCTTCCATGGGAGCGTCCGGCGGGATGTCCGCGAGCCGCGCCGGAGCCGGCGCTGGCTTGCCGGCCTGCTTCAGGCGGTATTCGCGCAGGGCCTCCAGGCTGTACGGCGACGCGCTCATCGCACCTTCCCGTTCGCGCCCACGATGCGCAAGGCCTCATCAACGCTGCGGGCCACACCAACCAGCGCGCCGACCGCGGCCCACTGCTGCAGCCGGGTCTGCTGGAGCGGCGTGGGGCCGTCCGCGCCAGGCCGCTTAACCTCGATCTCGAAGTGGCGACCTCGAAACGAGCCGTAGAGATCTGGATCGCCGGCCACTGACCAACTGCTACCGTGACGCTTGCGGACGACCACTCCCGGCGTAGCGCGCAATGCGGCCACGATTTGCCGGACCAGCGTGGACTCGCGGGGATCGTTGAGCGTGCTCATCGGTCCACCTCGATTCCGGCGGCCCGTGCCAGCGCGAGCGTGATGGTTCTTGCCTTCGGTTCCCCGGAGGCATTGCCGAGCCGCTGTGCCACCCGCACGGAGGCGGTGAAGATGCCATCACTGTTCTTGGAAAGGGTGTAGGTCGCCCGCGCGGTGTCCAAGAGCAGGAATGCGTCTTCGAGTCGATCCAGAGGAGCAAATCGCCACTTCGGAATCCAACTCCGGCCTGGCTTGACGAAGCGGCCGGAAGCCACCTTCCAGCCCATTACGCGAGAGGCAAGCTCGTCGATCAGTTGGGCGTCGCTCATGACTTGCTCACCGTTTCGAGTTCCAGTCGAATGCCGTCGCGGACTTTGCGGCCGTGGAAGTAACCGACCTCGACGGCCTCACCGAGTGCCCACAGCCACCGGCCCATACGCCGGAGCAGCCGGGCGAGGGCGAGCGTGATCAGCCCGCCCTTGCCGTGCTGCCACCTCTGGGTGAGCCAGAGCATCGCGACCAGCGCTGCCAGGGTCGCGATTAACATTCCGCGGTTGCTCACACCGGCCCTCCAGACGTCAGAACGGCAGCTGCTCGCCGGCCTGCTCGCGCACTTCCGGCTCGAGGCCCGTGGGCACGCGCACCGCGAGCGAACGGCAGAGTTCGTGGTACTGCTGGGCTCGGGCGGCTTCCTCGGCCGTGAGCCGGCGCACGAACCTCATGACCGCCTTTCCGTACTGGATGCCCCCGGCGTTTTGCGCCTTCTCCAGCTCGAGGCCGATAACAGCCTGGTAATACGGGATGCCCTGGGTGGTGAGCTTCAGGAAGAACTGGCGCGCACCCTTGAGGCTGGTCGGCGGCAGGGACACGACCTCGGGCAGGAGCAGCTCGCCGCGCAACACGAAGATCTGCTTCACTTGCTTACAGGCCTGCCCGGCGCCCTCGTCGGCGCTGCCGTATTCCGCGAGCGGGCATTTGGAGCAGTCGCCGCCCGGCTTGCCCTTACCGGTGACACCGTCGGACGAGGAACAGTCCGGAGGCTGCTTGCCGCTTCCCTTGCCGAAGGCGGTCTTGTAGTAGACCCGGGTGTCGCGGGCAAAGACGATCACGCCGTCGATGCGTGCGAGCGTCTCCTCCCCGTCGAGCGAGGGCACGATCCAACGGGGGCTGGCGCCGCCCGAGATCTTCACGCGCGGCAAGTCGAAGTCGGTGATGCCGCCGCCGCTGATATTCGCCGCGATGGCTTCGTTGATGGCGTCCAGATTGCCTTCGAGCGCCGCGAGCGCCTTGGGCGTCTGGATCTGAATCAGTTCAGTGGACATGTTGTCTCTCCTTGTCAGGCTTTCCTGCTGCGCAGGGAATGAACGAACGAAATCTTCAGGGCGTCGCCGAGCGGCGACGGTAGGGCAGCGCGAATTTCCTCCTCGTTGAAGAGTCGGTCCTGCTGCTGGCACTGGAGGCGCACGTCGGCGGCGACTTCACGCACGAAGGCGCGGAGCGACTGGGTGTTGTAATTCTCGCTGACGTACTGCCCAAGTTCCGAGCGCTTGAGCGCGGCAATCACCTCGGCGCGGTCCTTCAGCGGGCTGGCGTGGATATCCTGGGCAATGTAAACCGTGCGCCCATCGACTTTCATCGAGGCGACGCCGTCGCTCAGAAACTGCGGCACGAGGGCCTGTTCCAGGTCGTCGATGCGCGCCCCGACGCCCTTCAGTTCCGACTCCAGGTCACGCTTGCGAACCTCCAGGCACACGAACTCCTTCAGTTGCTCCATGTTCATGGCGACTGTCCTTCCTTCCGGTTAGCTCTTGATCTCGGCGAGGATCGACTGCAAGACTTCGGCGCGCTTCTCAAGAGCGCGTAGGATCTTCACGTCCACCGTGTTCCTCGCGACAAGATGGATATGTTCAACAGGGCGCGTCTGTCCGGGCCGGTGGACGCGGGAGAGCGCCTGGTCGTACTCGCCCAGTGAAAACGAAAGCGAGTAGTAGATGCTGTAGCGGGCGCGGGTGAGATCGACGCCGACCCCACCGGCGCTGATCTGAACGGCGAGAACCTGTGCCTCGCCGTCCTGCCACCGCTTCAGTTCGTCGCGGCGGCCGGAGAGCTCGAGGCTCCGACACCCCGATCTCTTCGCGGCCTCGTGGACTGCGTCGAGATCGGCGTGAAAGCGGCAGAACACCACGACCGGCTCGTCGTTGCCGATGTCTTCCAGCGTGTCGGCCAGCAATTCCTGCTTGGCGTTGTCGACGCGGTGTATTGCGCCGTCGTCAGTCGGCACCACGCCGCCGGTGACCTGCTGGAGGCGCAGAAGCTTCACCATGGCGTTAGTCGCGGTGACCACGCCTTCGCGGACCTGGGCGACGAAGTCTTCCTCCAGGTCACGGTAGATGCGCCGGGCATCGGGTGACAGCTCGCAGTGATAGGTGACGTGCGTCTCCGGCGGGAGGTCCAGTACCTCCTTGCCGACGCGGAAGGTGAAGCGACTTAGCAGCGCCTCAAACTCCTCCAGGTGCTGGTAGCCGGTGATCTGCTTTTTCTGGAAGCCGCCCATCACGCAGTACTTCTGGCGGAAGGCGGCGAAGCTGGGACCAAAGATGGTCGGGTCGGTGAACCGCGCGACAGCGTAGACGTCGGTGAGACCATGGGGCATGGGAGTGCCGGTCATCGCCACTCGGATGCGTGCATGCGGCCGCAGCCGCTTGAAGAAGAGGGACGCCTTGCCGCCTGGCGCCTTGATCCGGTGCGCCTCGTCCGCGATGACGAGGTCCCATTCAACCTTCTCGGCCCACTCGGCGAACGGCTCGCGCCACACCGAGTCGTAGTTGATGACCGCCACAAAGGGCTGCCCGAGAGTCTGCGCCAGCTTCAGCTTCTCCTCCGCGAACTGCTGCTTGCTGGCCACGCTGCCGGCATCTTCGTCCAGGGCCACGACCACCATGGGGGTTCCGATGTGGCGCTCGAACTGCCCGAGCCAGACCTGAACTACGCGCAGCGGACAGGCGATCAAGGTCTTGCGGGCGGCGAGCGCCAGCAGCATCATGCAGGCCACCAGGCTCTTGCCCGTGCCCATCATCATGGCCAGCAGGAGTCCGTGCTGGCCCTGCGATAAGTGGTTCCGGCAGAACTGGTAGGCCTCCACCTGGTGCCGCCAGGGGCGCGTGAGGAGACCATCTGGGATCTCCGGCGCCGGCAAGGTTGCAGCAGTGGGAACCGGGATGGGGCGACGTGGCTTTGCAGGGGTCGCTGGGAGAGTCGCCGGAAACGCCGCATCGAACTGCCCGGTCGTCGCGAGGCGCCGGATCTTGGATCGCAAAGCCCTCGCGGTGAGCTCGGTGGCTGGATACGACCACGCCTTGCGCGCCGCGTCCCAGAAGCCTCCGGGGATCTGGGGACAAAGCGGTAGATCGGCGAGGGAAGCCCGAACGAAGATTCGACCACCGAGCAGTTCTACCGATGTTGGCGTGCGGAGTGAGCTGGTCGTGACGGGCACGCCGGCCGGCGTCGTGACCACGGGATCACTGGATCGCCGCTCGGTTATGCTGTGATTCGCGCTCATTGCGTTCTCCGCTGCTCACTGAAGCTCAAGCATGCGACAGGTGCGCGGGAAAGTCAGTGGAATCTGCCAGGAAAAGTTGGTGGCACGGCCGCGGCAATGTTGTGGGGAAACACAGCACTGGGGGAAATCGCGGTGGAACTGTGGGAAATGCCGGTGGCGTCCCGGTCCCTCTTGGGGGAAATGACGGTGGCGTGGGGGAAATGCCGGTGGAACGGGTGAAGTAGCGCAGGGGTCCGGTTGGAGGGCGGTGCGGGAAGAACCGATCACGCCGGGTGGGATAACGTCTCGCTACTCCTGCTGGAGGGGATGATGGTGCGATGCTGCCAGCACGGAAGGCTACGGCCCGTCCGTCAAATCGCTGGCAGCGACGCCGAGGGCGTTGGATAGCTTCTTCAATGTGGAGGGATGCGCGCGCCTGCCGCTGTTGATGATGCGAAGCACGGTCTTCTTGTCGACACCGGCTTCGAGCGCCAGCGTCTCGATCGTCATGCCTTTGTTGATCCTGAGCCGCTCCACCTTCTGACCGAGCGTTCCAGGGCGAGCGGCAGCTACCCGCGAGGGTGGGCGACTTGGTCCCGGCGCAGCGTTTTCGGGTGGAATTGCATCAACGGAGGTAGTTCGTCCGTCCACTTCGCACTTGGCTTGCAGCCGCTTCTCATGGGCTGACCATGCTTGCAGGATCACGCGATCCGATGGCGAGCGGAGCAACTCCTGCACGCGGCAAAAGATCGCGCGCTCGGCATCAACGTACAGACCCTCGGCCGAAGCTTCAAGATGGAAGGCGCCGGTCAGGAACTTCCAACGGTCGCGGGCCTCGTGGGCAACGCTCTCCACCACACAGCGGATCTCGTTCTCGAACTGATGGGGGACCGGAGTTGTCGAAAGTCGTTCCTGGCTCTCGGCCTCGGCCAGATGAACGGCCCTCGCAACCAGGAGATCTTGCAGCTCCGACTGCTGCTCGGCGGTCAACGCGGGCTGCCGGGCGCCGGCCCTCTGGGCTTCGGTCTGCCAGTTCAGAAATGCGCTGCGGATCTTGACCTCGTGCCGCGCCCGGACCAACTCGATTCGCATTTCCGATTGTTCCGGAAGAGGTCTCAACTCGGCACGAGTCACTTCTCACCTTCCAACTCCGGCGGTCGTCGGGCCACCGGGCTGGCACACACTGCCCGGCAGACTCAATCGGTCTTGGTGTAAAGGTCACGGAAGTCCTGGCTGCCGCCAATCTCGACAGCGCGCCTCTGGTATTCACCGGCCTTCTCCAAGTGCTTCTTGTCGCGGGTCCGCTCGTAGGTGCTCTTGAGTACGCTTGCCAGACGGTTGAGGGGACCTACCAGATCCGCGGAATCTGTACCGCTCACGCTCTCCAGCAGCGAAATCGCCTGGTCCATTTCCGCGTGCACCGTCAACGGCGCCCCCCGTGCCACCAGGTAGTCGGTGATTCGTCTCCACAAGTCGCCATGCAGCGTTGGTCCTTGCGGATCCAGCTGAGGGCCTTCAATCTGGTGAATCGCCGCGTGTCCTGCGACCGTGAGGGCGTGGGGAAGCAACGCCGCGCAATCGTCCCACGTCTGCGGATCACTGGACAGGGCCGTGAATGCCTTGTGTATCAAGATCAGGGCCGCCTGCACCCAGGTGCTTCGGTGGCCTCCCAGCTCGTGCTGGGCCAGGCGTTGTACGAGCCTGTTCACCGAGAACCCGCCAGGCTCAAAGCTGACCAGCGATGAACTGCGCAGGTTTGCCAGTGCATTTCGAAACAGGAGCGGGCTGTCGGCTCGGGTCGGATCGACCGGCTCTGGCAGACAGGCCGCCCAATCACGGAAGGCTACATCGGGGATCCGCTGCGGCGCAAAGAACGCGACCAGATTCATCAGGGCTGCGCCGGCCGGAAAGGTCGTCCGGATCCGCGCCAGCAGCAGTCCGAGGCTGACTGCGACTGGCGACTCACGCGCTTCATTCGTCCCCAGCAGCTGCACCCCCCGCCGCAACATGTTCAGGTAGTCGCGCAGCGAGCAGTTGGACAGACGCACAAACGCCGCCGCCTGTACCAGCGCACGCGGCAGACACCCCAGCTCTTCGGCCAGCATCCGCGCCGTGGGCCTGTCCCGCCGGCCGGTGGTGGTCTCCAGAAACTCGGCGGCCGTGGTGGGGTCAAAGGGCCGGACCTCGACCGAGTGCACCCAATCGGGGAAGCTGGATGTGATCAAGACATGTCCCGCGCTGGCATTGGGTAGGTAGCCATCGAGATCCTCGGGCGTGGCGACGTCGTCGATCAGAAGCAACCAGCCCGGGCGGGAGTTGAGCCGCTTGCACAGTGATCGCCTCACGCGTTCCGCGTCGAACAACTCCCGGGAAAGCTTGAGCCGGACTGCCAGTTCCCGGAAACCGGCGTCGATCGTCGAACCCGCCAGGACGGTGCCGGCCGCTCCAACGGCCGGTCTCGCCGCCGACACCTTATACACGTCGCTGTAATCCGTCGCATGTTGCCGCGCGTACTCCCGAGCAAGTCGCGTGGTGCCCACTCCGCTCAACCCGAACAGGGTGACGCACCGGTGGGACTGTAGGTGCTGGCCGATCTCCGCGAGCAGCGACTCCCGTCCCACGAACGGGTCCGTGTTGAGGTCGGACTGCAGCCGCCGAACTACATTCGCGAACCGGAAACCAAACTTGGGAACATTCTGGATGTATCGCTTGTGGTCCCTGGGAGACAGAAGCTTCCTGAGCTCCGAGAGGACGTTGTCAAGAATGTTGTCCGAACGGACCTCGCCGCCCCAAACCTTCTTGAGAATCTCAGCTCGTGGAACAAGATGCGGGCTGTTTTGGACCAGGAGGACCAGAACGTCAAAGTTACGCGGCTGGATCTTTACTTCGATCCCCTTCCGCAACAGCTTGTGCTCGCGCGGGACAAGCTGGAACGGCCCGAACTCGAAGACGGCGCCGGATTCCACGTGCTGCCTCCCTAGGCCGTGGGATCAGGGTGCAGCAGTTCGCAGTAGACGCTGGCGTACTGGGCCGCCGCCTGATCCCAAGAGAAGTCCTGCTCCATGCCGCGGCGCATCATCGTCCGCCACCGTTCTGGATCCCGGCAGAACAGGTTGACGGCTTGAAGTACTGCGGAGAGCATAGCTTGCCCGGTAGACTCGCGGAACTTGAAGCCCTTGCTCTCGTCCACCGCGTCGTCAAGGCCGCCGGTCGCCCGAACCACAGGCACAGTCCCGTAACGGAGACTGTACATCTGGTTGAGCCCGCAAGGTTCGTAACGGCTGGGCATGAGGAAGATGTCCGAGCCGGCTTCGATCCGGTGGGCCAGGCTGTTGTCGAAACCCACCCGTACCCCGATCTTGTCCGGGTGGGCGGCGGCCCAGTTGCGGAAGAATGCCTCGTACCTGGGGTTGCCGGTTCCGAGCGCGACCAGGGCACCATCGATAGCCGTGAGGTCGCCGGCCACTTCCTCGATCAGATCGAACCCCTTCTGGCTATCGAAGCGGGACACGATTCCGATGAGCGGCTTCGTCAGGCAGGAATCGGCCAAGCCAAATTCACGGAGCAGAGCCTGTTTGCAGGCGAGCTTCCCGCTGAGGTCTTCCGCGCTGTAGTTCGCTGCGATGTGAGGGTCGTGCCGCGGGTCCCACTGCGAATAGTCCACCCCGTTTAGAATGCCGCTCAGCACGTGACTGCGCTTCCTGAGCAGGCCGTCCAGCCCGAAGCCCAGTTCGGGACTCTGGATCTCACGGGAGTAGGTTGGGCTGACGGTATTCAGACGGTCGGCGTAGATCAGGCCGCCTTTCAGCAGATTCACCTTGCCGTAGAACTCGAGCTGCTCTGAGTTGAACATGGCATCGCCCAATCCCAGCTCGCGCAAGACCCGGCGATCGAACAGGCCCTGGTAGCCGAGATTGTGGATCGAGAGCAGCGTCTTGACCTTCGCCAGGGCCGGCGTCCGCGCGAACCGCGTCTTCAGGTAAACGGGCACCAAGGCTGTCTGCCAGTCATGGCAATGTAGCACGCGTGGTGTCCCGAGGTGCCGCGCGAGTTCGATCGCCGCCAGGGAAAACACGCCAAATCGAAGGTAGTTATCCTCGTAGTCCTTCCCCTCGTGGGTGTACAGATCCTCGCGGTCGTACAGTTGCGGGCAGTCGACGAAGTAGTACGTCACTCCCTGGTCGGCCGCGCTATAGACGCTCGTGGCGTACGATCTTGTGTCGGTAAGCGCCACAGGAAGATGAGGGATGACGGGGGTCAAACGGCTCAGGTCGATCTGCCGGTATCGCGGCATCACCACGGCCACGTCGCTGCCGTGGCGCCGCAGAGGCGGCCCCAGCGCGCCCGCCACGTCTGCGAGCCCGCCGGTCTTGGCAAACGGGTTTGCTTCTGAAGTCACCAAAAGTATCGAAGCCACGTCTTGTTGCGCCCCCACGCTAGTCTACTGCATCTCGGCCGGATGCATCCCTCGCCGTGAAGCCAGAGACGCCCGGGCTGGTCCTCGGGCCGGTGGAGAACCCTCGTTCCGCACCAGCACTGCCACCGAACTCGGTTGCCAATTTTCGGCCGAGAGCCTGATACATCAATCCCTTACGCCGCAGTTCCGAAGACGGGGCCTCGCGCCTCACCCGTTCGAGCCGGATACCGTGAGCCTCGACCACACCAGCGGGACCAAGGTGCGCGACCGGCAGGATTCTCATAGCCCCGCACTCCCCGCCCGCCGGGCCACTGAACACCAACGCGTAGCCGAAACCCTTGCGCCACATCGGCGCCGGCGCTTGATCAGGGGCGGGGCGGCAACGGGCGCGAACCAGCGGTAGCAGGCTATCGAGAAGCTCTTGCGGCCATCCCTCTCTGCGGAACGTGTCCCGGATCTCATTGATCGGTCGCATGGCCGGAAGCGCGCGAATCCGGTCGAGATCCTCCGGGCTAAGAGGACCCTGCTCCGTCTTCCTCAGGGTTGCATAGAACTCCCGGCAGTTCATCGAGACGAGCGCCTCGGTGAGTCCCCGGCAGGTGTTCTCGAGCGCAACCGCAAGCGGCTTGAGGATGGACGAGAAGAAACGCGGGGCCCTGACCAGTTCGAGCACCGATCCCTGGATCGGCGCCACCAGCCCGGAGGAACCGCAGGACCAGGTCTCGAAGCCCTGCAGCCGGGCACCGCAGGGCAGGTTCGGCAGAACCCCCTGGAAGCGCTCCCGTATCTCTCGCAGAAAGAGCCGTGCGAGCGGTGCGACGTAGCCAGTTGCCGTCACAGGCGATGGCCGAGTTTCGTTCGACATTGCACCCACTCCGCGCGGAAATCATTGTGTTGCGTGAACCCATCGAAATCAGGAAGTGGCCACCACGACCAGATCTGAGGGTGGAACTTCGTCGGAATGCTCTGTAGCCCGCTCTTTGCCTCGAGTTCCCCGAAACCCAGGGGCGACCAATTGTACCCAAGGCACACGGTGCCGCCGCCGCTCTGTCGCTCCGCCTCCGCAAGCAAGACGGCCGCGATCCGCATCATCTCGTCGCCCTCACCGTCCGGGATCCATTCGGGTGCGGGGAGGTATCGGCGGTCGCTGGTCTCCATCAGCATGGCGTGAAAGGCGTTGCTGTAGGCGCTCAGGACGTTGATGGCGGACCAGGTGCCATCCCCGCGATCGACTTCGAAGAAGGCGTTCTTGGACACCTCCTTCGCCAGGAACGCCAAGTCCGTCGCCAAAGCCTGGTCGACCCGCACGGACTGGCGCGGTACCGGATCTTCGGGGAAGCACAGCGGCATCAACGGCGCCGTCATTTTCAGGCGCAGCCCGCTGGCGGCGCCTTCGGCGATGGCGTCGCTAAGCGGGCACGAAGTGTTGTTCGGCATGAGTAAATCGTAAAGCTGACATCGATCTGGGAAACTTCAGGATAATCTCAGTTTTTTCTCGGCTTCGATGTACTTCGGTTTGAAGGACATGCGTCCTTGCCGCCTCCCGGATGGCACTGCGCCCTCCGGCCGCCTTCCACACCTAGCGCTCTGCCAAACCGTTCCCTCACCGCGCCTCATTCAATCCCCATAACCCGGCCGGACGTTGCGGTTTGTTCACCGCGCGGTTGCCCCACCTGGCGGCCCGCGCGCCTCCCGCCACCCGCCCACCCCGTCCCCGCCAAGCCGGAGCAACCTCTTGCAGTCACCTCTATGGCCGGTCTTGAACCGGAGCCCGGGTCGGGGGTCACCTCCATGGCCGGTTTTGCTGGCGGCTGCCGTCCCCACCGGCCTGGTGGCCGGGGATCGACGCCGGCTGCGCGCAGGTAGGCCGCTGCGGTCTCGCGGCGCACCCCGGTGGCCCGTTGGATGCGCCGCAGCGACCATCCCAGCCGCCCCAGGGCGATGACTTGGTTCTTCTTCGCTTCGCTCAAGACATTGCTCATCTCGACGGAGGGTAAATCCCCCGTCGGGCTCAATGTCCTGAGTCAGCTCCGTTGGCCGGTTTTCAGGTGACCCTCAATGGCCGGTTTTGGGTGACCCCCGAGGCGTTGGGACTCTTTTCGGAGTACCGCATATCGTACGTGCCGTCGGTCTCGGCAGTCGCTCCAGTCTGATAGGTCGCATAAACCTGGTTGGACTAAACCGCTGCGCGGTAAGCAGGTGGCCGGCCACTAACCCGTAGCTGGACGAAGTTCCCCCGCCTGAATCCGCCGTCCTTCCTTTTCTTCCCTGGGAAGCTCCGATTGGGAAACCATGGAGTGGCTGCTCAGCAGCCCATTCCATCTCGCAAAGGAGCTTCCCCATGACCCCCCTTCGTCAACGCATGATCGAGGACATGCAGGTGCGCAATCTGTCGCCGCGCACGCAGGAGTCCTACTTGTTCCAGGCAGGGCTATTCGCCCGCCACTTCCACCGGTCACCGGCACTGCTGGGCCCCGAGGAGATTCGCGCCTACCAGCTCTATCTGACCAACGAAAAGAAGCTGGCCCCCAATTCCATCCTGCTCGCCGTGGCGGCCCTGCGCTTCCTCTACCAAGTCACCCTACACAAGAAGTGGACCCTGCCAGAGGTCCTCCCCCTGCCCCGCAAGCCCCAGAAGCTGCCCGTGGTTCTCAGCCCCGAGGAAGTCCGCCGTTTTCTGGACTGCGTGGAAAGCGCTAAGCAGGGCGCGGTCCTGACTACCTGTTACGCCGCCGGTCTGCGGATCTCCGAGGCCGTGCGTCTGAAACCCAGTGACGTTGACAGCCAGCGGATGGTCCTCCGTGTGGAGCAGGGCAAGGGGCAGAAGGACCGCTACGTCATGCTCTCGCCCCGGCTGCTGGAGATCCTACGGAGCTACTGGCGGGCGGTGCGCCCGAAACATTGGCTGTTTCCGGGGGATGCCCCTGGAAGGCCGCTCACCACCGATGCGGTGGAGAAGGCATGCCGGAAGGCCCGGCGCCGGGCTGGCATCGCCAAGCCCATTACCCCGCATTCGTTGAGACACGCCTTCGCGGTTCATTTGCTGGAGTCCGGCGCCGACGTCCGCACCATTCAACTGCTGCTGGGGCACCGCGGCCTGGCCACCACCGCCCGGTATCTGCGGATCGCCACCAGCAAGGTGTGCTCCACCACCAGCCCCCTGGATTTGCTGCCACGTCCGGTCTCCACTGCACCCCAGCCCGCCACGCGCGCCCAGTTCTGAGCGGCGGGCCATGGACCGTCCCAAGCTGGAAGTGGCGGATATTTTCCGCCGCTACGGCGAAGCCTATCGCGAGCAGCATGGCGCTTCGCTGTCCAGGACGCAGCGGCGTGTCATGACGGCGATCGAGCTCTGCCGCAGCGCCGCTCTCGGCGGCCATGTCGAGCAGTGTGATCGGTGCGGCCACCAACGCATCTCCTACAACTCCTGCCGCAATCGCCACTGTCCCAAGTGCCAGTCGCTGGCTCGCGCCGAGTGGATCGAGGACCGCCAAGCGGAGCTTCTCCCCTGCCAGTACTTCCACCTCGTCTTCACCCTGCCGGCGCTGATTGCCGCCCTGGCGTACCAGAACCAGCAAGTGGTCTACGGCATTTTGTTCCGGGCGGCGGCGGAAACCTTGCGCACCATCGCCGCCGATCCCAAGCACCTGGGCGCCGAGGTCGGCTTCTTTGCCGTGCTCCACACCTGGGGTCAGAACCTGCTTCATCACCCGCACCTGCACTGCGTGGTCACTGGCGGGGGGCTCTCGCCCGAGGGCAGCCGCTGGATTCCCTGCCGGAACGGATTCTTCTTGTCCGTGCGGGTGCTGGCCCGTCTTTTTCGGGGCCTGTTCCTGAAATACCTCCAGCAAGCCTTCGACAGCGGCAAACTGGAGTTCTTCTCCTCCTTGGAGTCGCTCCGAGACCGGCCGGCCTTCCTGCGCTACCTGGCCCGGACCCGCAAGGCCGACTGGGTGGTCTATGCCAAGCCGCCCTTTGGGGGACCGGAACAAGTGCTCCAGTACGTGGGACGCTACACACACCGCGTGGCCATCTCCAACCATCGCCTGCTCGACATC